>NZ_JBEPEQ010000104.1:0-20517 GCF_040300925.1 Micromonospora sp. NPDC000207 | reverse complement strand
GGGTGCCGGTGCCCGACGAGTGGCGGCCGACCGGACCCGGTGGCGACAGGTCGGCCGAGGGCCGGCCCGCCGGGGAGCCCGACGCGGGCCGCCGTAACCGGCATCAGCGTCCCGCCGACACCTACGGCCCGCCCGGGCCGGACGAGGCCGGCCGATGGTGATCCGACCCGATGTGGGTGGTCACTTGTCGATGTCGCCGACCACGAAGAACATCGACCCGAGGATGGCGATCAGGTCCGGCACCAGGCAGCCGGGCAGGAGGGTGGCCAGGGCCTGGACGTTCGCGTACGACGCGGTGCGCAGCTTGAGCCGCCAGGGGGTCTTCTCCCCGCGTGAGACCAGGTAGTACCCGTTGATCCCGAGCGGGTTCTCGGTCCACGCGTAGGTGTGCCCCTCTGGTGCCTTCACCACCTTCGGCAGCCGGGTGTTGATCGGCCCGGTGAGCCGGTCCACCCGGTCCAGGCACTGGTCGGCGAGGTCCAGCGAGGCGTACACCTGGTCGAGGAGGACCTCGAACCGGGCGTGGCAGTCCCCGGCGGTCCGGGTCACCACCGGGACCTCCAGCTCGTCGTAGGCCAGGTACGGCTCGTCCCGGCGCAGGTCCAGGTCGAGCCCGCTGGCGCGGGCCACCGGTCCGGACGCCCCGAACGCCGCCGCCTCGGCGGCGGTGAGGACCCCCACCCCGACCGTACGGGCCAGGAAGATGTCGTTGCGTCGGATCAGGTCGTCCAGGTCGGGCAGGCTGCGGCGGACCTCGCCGATGGCGGCGCGGGCCCGGCCGGTCCACCCGGCGGGGACCTCCTCCTTGAGCCCACCCACCCGGTTGAACATGTAGTGGATCCGGCCGCCGGAGACCTCCTCCATCACCGCCTGGAGGGTCTCCCGTTCCCGGAACGCGTAGAACATCGGGGTGATGGCCCCGATCTCCAGCGGGTACGACCCGAGGAACATCAGGTGGTTGAGCACCCGGTTCAGCTCGGCGAGGAGCATCCGCAGCCAGGTGGCCCGCTCGGGCACCTCCATGCCCATCAACCGTTCGACGGCGAGCACCACACCCAGCTCGTTGGAGAACGCGGAGAGCCAGTCGTGCCGGTTGGCCAGCACGATGATCTGCCGGTAGTCGCGGACCTCGAAGAGCTTCTCGGCCCCCCGGTGCATGTACCCGACGACCGGCTCCGCGGAGAGCACCCGCTCGCCGTCGAGCACCAGCCTCAGCCGGAGCACACCGTGGGTGGAGGGGTGTTGGGGGCCGATGTTGAGCACCATGTCGGCGCCGAGCTGTTCTCCGCCCGCACCGGTGCCGACTGTCAGCTCGCGGAGGTCACCGGCGTCCGTGGTCATGTCCGTCATCGTGCCACGAACCGATCACCGTCGACGCCGACCGGTTGCCGGAGCCACCAGTGGCCGCCGAGCCCGGACGGGTCGGTCAGTTCGGCAGCCGCCCCGGCGGCGGCGAGGGCGCGGACGTACCCGGCGGGGTCGGTCGAGGCCAGGGCGAGGGGCGGACGGCGACCGTCGACCCCGAGCGACCGCAGCGCCTCCCCCTGGGTGACCAGGGAGTACGGCTTCCCGGCGACCGCCGCCCCGGCCGCCGCGACGGAGTCGACAGCGACGTGCGCCGTGACGTCGCAGGACCCGTCCGGCACGGGGCGTACCTGCCGGCCGTCGCGGTACCCGGTGAGGCTGCCCTGGCCGGGTCGGGCCTCGCCCAGGTGTCCGTAGTCGACGGCCAGGGCCATCCCCCGGTCGAGGCGGCGTACCGCGTCGGCCCAGGCCTCGTCGCGGCTGCGGCCGATCTCGGCCCGCTCGCCGACCACCCGACGGGGCCACCACGCGTCCAGCCACTCGGCGTCCGGTGGGTCGACAGGCCCGCCGAGGGTCTCCTCCCCGGTCACCGGATCGACGAGCAGGTACCGCCAACCGTCGTCGGTCCACCCGGCCACGTCCAGCGCGACGTTGTCCAGCCACTCGGTGGCGACGAGGAGCCCGGTGATCCCGGCGGGGATCGTGTCCACCCAGCCGATCTCGGGCGGCAGGCCGGTGGGTCGGGGGGCCAGTTCCACGGCGGTGAACCGGATCCGGTCCGCAGGTGGCGGGCGTCGGCCGAGCAGTGCGACGAGCAACTCGCCACGCCCGGCGCCGACGTCGACCACGTCCAGCCGTTCGGGACGGCCCAACGCGGCGTCGACCCGGTCGATCAGGCGCGCCAGGGCGGTCGCGACGATCGGGGAGGCGTTGACGCTGGTCCGGAAGTGGTCGGCCGGCCCGCCACCTGTGACGAAGAACCCGCCGGGCGCGTAGAGCGCCCGCGTCGTCGCCGCCCGCCACCGCGTCGGCGTCGGGGTCTTCTCGTCGTACGCGGGCTGCCGGTTCGCGTTCGGGGACAGCTGGTGGGTGGGGGCCCCTTCGGGGGCGTAAGACGATGACAAGGGGCCCTTCCTGACAGCGGTGAAGGTTTTCACATGTACTTGGTCGGGGTCGGTGACGGCGGAGCATACTGGCGGTTGACCGGTACCCCTTCGAGAGGACTGGATCATCGCTATGAGCGCCCCGTCGCGTCCGCGTACGGCCGCCCCGCAGCGGGCCGTCGTGTCCCCGGGTTCCCCATCCTCCCCCACCGCACGGCTCACCGTCGGCGTCGTCGGGGCCGGTCGGGTCGGTGCCGTCCTGGGGGCCGCACTGGCCGCCGCCGGGCACCGGGTGACCGCCGTCTCCGGGACGTCGGGGGCGAGCCGGGCCCGCGCCGCACTGCTGTTGCCGCAGACCCCGCACCGGTCACCGTACGCGGTGGCCCGGGACGCCGCCGACCTGTTGCTGGTCGCGGTACCCGACGACGCGCTGGCCGGGGTGGTCGCCGACCTCGCCGCCGCCGGGGCGCTGCACCCGGGCCAGGTGGTCGCGCACACCTCCGGCGCACACGGCCTGGACGTGCTGGCAGCGGCCACCGCCGTCGGTGCCCGGCCACTCGCCCTGCACCCGGCGATGACGTTCACCGGCTCCCCCGACGACCTGGGTCGCCTTCCCGGCATCTCGTACGGGGTCACCGCCGACGTGGGGTTGCGGCCCTTGGCGGTCAGGCTGGTCGCCGACCTCGGTGGTGTGCCGGAGTGGGTCGACGAGGCGGATCGGGCGCTCTACCACGCGGCGCTCGCCCACGGGGCCAACCATCTGGTTACCCTCGTCAACGAGGCCGCCGACGGGCTCCGCAACGCCGGGGTGGCCCACCCGGAGAAGGTGTTGGCCCCTCTGCTGGGGGCAGCCCTGACCAACGCGCTGCGCCTCGGTGACGCCGCGCTGACCGGTCCGGTCTCCCGGGGCGACGCGGGTACGGTCCGTCGGCACCTGGACCGGCTGGGGGCGACCGCCCCGGACTCCGTACCGGCGTATCTGGCGTTGGCCCGACGCACCGCGGACCGGGCCATAGCGGCCGGTCGGCTGCGTCCCCGGGACGCCGAGTCCCTGCTCGACGTGCTGGCCGCGAACGAGGTGGCGGCATGAGCGAGCGGAGCGAGCGAATCGTCGGCGCTGACGCCCACGCCGTGCCGAGCGGAGCGAGGTGACGGTGTGAGCGAGCGGAGCGAGCGAATCGTCGGCGCTGATGTCCGTGCCGACGCCGAGCGGCGCGAGGTGGCGGCATGAGCGAGCTTGCGCACACCCGGGCGGAGTTGGCGGCGGCCCGGAGTCGGTTGACCGGGCGGGTCGGCGTGGTGATGACCATGGGGGCCCTGCACGAGGGGCACGAGGCCCTGATCCGGGCGGCCCGGGAACAGGCCGACCGGGTCCTGGTGACGATCTTCGTCAACCCGCTCCAGTTCGGCCCGGGTGAGGACTTCGACAGGTACCCGCGGACCATCGAGACGGACCTGGAGATCTGCCGCCGGGCCGGGGCCGACCTGGTCTTCGCCCCGTCGGCCGCGCAGATGTATCCCGGAGGCGAGCCGGGTGTCCGGGTGTCACCGGGCCCGCTCGGCGACGACCTGGAGGGGCTGAGCCGACCGGGCTTCTTCCACGGTGTGCTGACAGTGGTGCTGAAGCTGCTCCACCTCACCCGGCCGGACCTGGCGTTCTTCGGGGAGAAGGACTACCAGCAGTTGGCTCTGATCCGGCAGATGGTCGCCGACCTCGACGTACCTGTCGAGATCGTCGGCGTCCCCACCGTCAGGGAGTCGGACGGGCTGGCTCTGTCCAGCCGGAACCGGTACCTCACCTCCGATCAGCGGATGGCAGCCCTGAGCCTCTCCGCCGCTCTGCGGGCCGGTGCCGAGGCGGCCGAGGCGGGCCGCGACGGCGGGGCGGTCCTCGCCGCCGCCCACCGGGCCTTCGCCGCCGGTGATCCGGCGACGAAGCTCGACTACCTGGTCCTCACCGATCCCGCCCTGGAGCCGGGGCCGGTCGTCGGCCCGGCCCGGCTGCTGGTGGCGGCCTGGGTGGGCGACGTCCGACTGATCGACAACGCGGCGATCCGGCTCGACCCGCGTCCCTGACCCTCGTCACACGATCTCGTGGAAGGCACCCTGATGTTTCGCACCATGCTCAAGTCGAAGATCCACCGTGCCACCGTGACCCAGGCCGACCTGCACTACGTCGGTTCGGTGACTGTGGACCAGGACCTGCTCGACGCCGCCGACCTGCTGCCCGGCGAGCAGGTGGCGATCGTGGACATCACCAACGGTGCCCGGCTGGAGACGTACGTGATCCCGGGGGAGCGGGGCACCGGCGTGATCGGGATCAACGGTGCCGCCGCCCACCTGGTGCACCCCGGTGACCTGGTCATCCTGATCTCGTACGGGCAGATGGACGACGCGCAGGCGCGCTCGTACCAGCCCCGGGTGGTGCACGTCGACGCGGAGAACCGGGTGATCGAGTTGGGCGGCGACCCGTCGGCAGCGGTGCCCGGGCTGGTCGGCGATCCGGTCCGCCCCGAACACGCTGTGGCCGTCTGACCTGGGCTCGTCCGATGTCGGGTAGCGGCCCGCGAATCCGCTCTGTCACCAGGTGCACATCTGCGGTTACCCTGGACCCTCTCGTGGGGGCTGGTGGCTGGGGGAGGCCGCGGTGCGCAGTGCGAGGAGGGCTGTACTGGCGACGGTGGTCGCGACGGTCGTCCTGACCGGGTGTGCCGCCACCGTCGGCGGCGACGGCGACCTGGTCGACGACTGGGGGGCGCTGCCCGCCGCGACCCCGTTCACCCCGGCGGCCGAGGTCTGCCACCCGGGGGACTTCACCGAGGTGGTCGGGCCGGCCACCTACCAGCCTGTCGACTGTGCCGTCCCGCACCGCCTGGAGACCGTGCACGTGGGCACCTTCACGGCCGACCGCCCGGAGCCGCCGACGGTGGGCTCGGTCGAGCTGCGCGGGGCCTTCGCCGAGTGTGACGTCCGGGCCACCGGCTACCTGGGTGACGAGTGGCGGGGTGCCCGGCTCCGGCTCGGGGTGGCGTTGCCCTCGGTGGTCGGGTGGGGAGGCGGGGCCCGGTGGTTCCGGTGTGACCTCACCGAGTTGACCACTGTGGAGGCAGCCGGTGCTCCGGTGACCCGGAGCGCAAGCCTGCGGGGTGCGCTCCGTGGCCCGTCCCCGCTGAGGTTGGGCTGCCAGCAGGCGAGCACGATCCGAGGCGGCCGGGTCACCGCGCTGACCCCGGTGAACTGCGACAAGCGGCACAACGCGGAGTACGCGGGGGTGTTCCGGGCACCGGAGGCGCCGTACCCGACCCGGGATCGGGACTGGGCCCCCGTCTACACCGGGTGCCGGTCGGTCCTCGCGCGGTATGCGGGCGTACCCGAGGATCGTCTGTTGCCGTTGCGCACCGACGTGGTGGTGCGTCCGCCGTCGGCGGGGCGGTGGCGGGCCGGCGACCGGGGCGTCCGCTGCTACCTCTGGCTGAGTCAGCGATCGGTGTCCGGTTCGTTGAAGGGGGTGGGGACAGCGGGCCTTCCGCCCCGGACCCGGTAGCGCCCGACCGCAGGGACGAAGCACGTGACACCTGCCAGAGGCACCTGTGGCGGACATCGTTGCCGGGAACACTCACCTCGGCCCCGGCTGCCCGGCCGCCGGTTCGGCGGGGTTGACTGTGCCCATGGACTCCTCGCCCCTGGACCTGCCGAGACTCCCCGGACTGCTGGCGGCGCCCGCTCCCGGGTGGGTGGAGACCACCGACGTGATCGTGGTCGGTTCGGGGGTCGCCGGTCTCACCGCCGCGCTGCATCTGCGCGAGGCGGGGCTGCACGTCACAGTGGTGACGAAGGTCGACATCGACGAGGGGTCGACCCGCTGGGCGCAGGGCGGCATCGCAGCGGTCCTGGACCCCCACGACACCCCGGCGGCGCACGCCTCGGACACCGAGGTCGCCGGGGTGGGGCTCTGCGACCCGGCGGCGGTGGGGGTCCTGGTGGAGGAGGGGCCGACCCGGCTGCGGGAGTTGATGCGGATCGGCGCGGAGTTCGACCGCCACCCGGACGGTTCGCTGATGCTCACCCGGGAGGGGGGCCACCGGGCCGACCGGATCGTGCACGCGGGCGGGGACGCCACCGGCGCCGAGGTGCAGCGGGCGTTGCACGCCGCGGTCCGGCGCGATCCGTGGATCCGCCTGTTCGAGCACGCCCTCGTGCTGGACCTGCTCCGGGCCCCGGGGGACGGTCCGGACGGTCTCGGCCCGGCGTGTGGGGTCACCCTGCACGTGCTCGGCGAGGGCAGCGAGGACGGGGTGGGTGCCATCCTGTCCCGGGCGGTGGTGCTGGCCACCGGCGGGATGGGGCAGATCTTCGCCGCCACCACCAACCCGGCGGTGTCGACCGGGGACGGGGTGGCGCTTGCGATGCGCGCCGGGGCGGCCGTGACCGACGTGGAGTTCGTCCAGTTCCACCCGACGGCGTTGATCGTCCCGCCGCAGGCCCGGGTGGCCGGGGCCGCCCTGGCCCAGCAGCCGCTGGTCTCCGAGGCGCTACGGGGGGAGGGCGCCCACCTGGTCGACGCCGGGGGCCGGCGGTTCATGCTCGGTCGGCACGAACTGGCCGAGCTGGCTCCCCGGGACGTTGTCGC
Organism: Micromonospora sp. NPDC000207; assembly: GCF_040300925.1. Lineage (NCBI taxonomy): Bacteria > Bacillati > Actinomycetota > Actinomycetes > Micromonosporales > Micromonosporaceae > Micromonospora > Micromonospora sp. NPDC000207. The sequence goes on along the minus strand of NZ_JBEPEQ010000104.1, from coordinate 13,479 downwards.
CAAGGGCATCCACCAGGTCCTGCTGGCCGACGGCGTCGACCACGTCTACCTCGACGCCCGTCGCCTGGGCGGCGACTACCTGGCCAAGCGGTTCCCCACCATCGTCGCATCCTGCCTGGCGATCGGGGTGGACCCGGCCGCCGACCTGATCCCGGTCGCCCCGGCCGCCCACTACGCCTCCGGCGGGGTCCGGACCGACCTGCGCGGCCGGACCTCCATTCCCGGCCTGTACGCCTGTGGAGAGGTCGCCTGCACCGGTGTCCACGGGGCGAACCGGTTGGCCAGCAACTCGTTGCTGGAGGGGTTGGTCTTCTCTCGGCGGATTGCCGAGGAGATCGCCACCGGACTGCCCGACCAGGTGCAACCGGCCCCGACGGGGGCCTGGACCGGCGGGGCCGGTTGGGTGGTGCCGGCCGAGGTGACGGCACCCCTGCAAAGGGCGATGACCAGGGGCGCCGGGGTGCTCCGCTCGGCCGACACCCTCACCGGGACCGCCGCCGCCCTGACCGACCTGGGGACGGGACGGGGCCGACCCCGGACCGCCGACTGGGAGGCGACGAACCTGATCACCGTGGGTTCGGCGCTGGTCGCCGCCGCGTACCTGCGCCAGGAGACCCGGGGGTGTCACTGGCGGGAGGACTTCCCGACGGCCCGGGACCGGTGGCTCGGCCATCTGGTCGGCGCGATCGACCCGCAGGGGCGGTTGACGCAACGGTGGGAGGGGTCCGCATGATCACGGGGCGGGGACGGTACCGGTGGCGGGCGCCGCAGCGACGAACCGAGACGGAGGCACGGTGAGGCAGTCGACGGAGCAGATGTTGCGGTCCGGCGGGTTGGACCCGGACCGGGTGCGTCGGGTGATCGAGGACGCGTTGATCGAGGATCTCGGCCCGGAGGTGCTCGACGTCACCAGCGTCGCCACGATCGGTGCCGACCAGACCGACACCGCAGACCTGGTGGCCCGGGCGGGCGGGGTGGTGGCCGGGCTGGCCGTGGCGGCTGCGGTCTTCGAGACGGTGGCCGAGGTGGCGGCCGGGGCGACCGAGGACGGGACCGGGGCGGTCGAGGTGTCGGTGCTGGCCGCCGACGGCGAGCGGGTGGCCCGGGGTGACGTCCTGGCCACTGTGACCGGGCCGACCCGGTTGTTGCTCACCGCCGAGCGGACCGCCCTCAACCTGCTCTGCCGGATGTCCGGGGTGGCGACCCACACCCGGGCCTGGGCCGACGCGCTGGTCGGCACCAAGGCGATGGTGTTGGACACCCGCAAGACCACCCCCGGCCTGCGGACGCTGGAGAAGTACGCGGTCCGCGCCGGTGGCGGCACCAACAAGCGGATGGGCCTGTACGACGTCGCGATGATCAAGGACAACCACAAGCTGGCCGCCGGTGGGGTCGCCGCCGCCTACCGTCGGGTCCGGGAGGCGTTCCCGCTGGTGCCGGTGCAGGTCGAGGTGACCACGGTGGCCGAGGCGGTGGAGGCGGTGGAGGCCGGGGCGGACTTCCTGCTCTGCGACAACATGACCCCGGCCGTGCTGACCGAGGTGGTGACCGCAGTGGGTGACCGGGCCGAGTTGGAGGCCACCGGCGGTCTGACCCTGGAGGTGGCCGGCGAGTACGCGGCGACCGGGGTGGACTACCTGTCGGTCGGCGCGCTGACCCACTCGTCGCCGATCCTGGACGTGGCGATGGACCTGCGACGGCGGTGACGGCCGGCGCGTTGTCTAGGCTTCGCAACGTGCTGCTCTGCATCGACATCGGAAACACCAACACCGTGCTGGCGACCTTCGCCGGTGACAAGCTGGTGCACTCCTGGCGGATCAAGACCGACGCCCGGTCCACCGCCGACGAACTGGGCCTGATGTTCCGGGGCCTGCTCGCGGGGGACGCCGTCGAGATCACCGGGGTCGCCGCGTGCTCCACGGTTCCGGCAGCGCTGCGGTCGCTGCGGAACATGCTGGAGCGCTACTACGGCGACCTGCCCAGCGTCATCGTCGAGCCGGGGGTCCGCACCGGGGTGCAGCTGGCCATCGACAACCCGAAGGAGGTGGGCGCGGACCGGGTGGTGAACACCCTCGCCGCGTACACCCTCTACGGGGGGCCGTCGATCGTGGTCGACTTCGGCACCACCACCAACTTCGACGTGGTGAGCGGTCGGGGGGAGTTCCTGGGCGGTGCGTTCGCCCCGGGCATCGAGATCTCCTTCGACGCGCTCGCCGCCCGCGCCGCCCAGCTGCGCAAGGTCGAGGCGACCCGGCCCCGTTCGGTGATCGGCAAGAACACCGTCGAGTGTCTGCAGTCCGGGCTGTACTTCGGGTTCGCCGGTCAGGTGGACCGGATCGTCGAGCGGATGGCCGAGGAGCTGGGCGGGGTGCAGGCGGTCATCGCCACCGGCGGACTGGCCTCCCTGGTGATGGGGGAGTGTCGGAGTATCACCCACCACGAGCCGATGATCACTCTGATCGGCCTGCGCATGGTCTACGAGCGCAACACCTGAAACGGTGTGCGCGAAGGCCCCGTCGGTGCTTGAGTACGCTCGGGGGCTGACCCCCTGGAATCCGTAGCTGAGGAAGCGTGCCGTGACCGAGCAGAAGCCCGTGCCAGTCGATCCCGCCGACGACCTTCCCGAGCAGATGAAGGTCCGCCGGGAGAAGCGGGACCGGATGCTCGCCGAGGGCGTGGAGCCCTACCCGCTCGGGTATCCCCGGACCAGCACCCTGGCCCGGGTCCGGGCGGACTACGCCGAGCTCGAGACCGACACCGCCACCGGGGACCGGGTTTCGGTCACCGGCCGGGTGATCTTCGTACGGAACACCGGGAAGCTCTGTTTCGCGACCCTGCGGGACGGCGACGGCACCGAGTTGCAGGCGATGCTCTCCCTGGACCGGGTCGGTGCCGACCGGCTGGAGGACTGGAAGCGACTGGTCGACCTGGGTGACCACGTGGGCGTCACCGGCGAGGTGATCACCAGCCGTCGGGGTGAGCTGTCGGTGCTCGTCGAGCAGTGGGCGATCACCGCGAAGGCGCTGCGTCCGCTGCCGGTGGCGCACAAGCCGCTGAGCGAGGAGGCCCGGGTCCGGCAGCGCTACGTCGACCTGGTCGTCCGCCCGCAGGCGCGGCAGATGGTCCGTACCCGGGCCACCACCGTACGGAGCCTCCGCGACACTCTGCACGGAGACGGCTACATCGAGGTGGAGACCCCGATGCTGCAGTTGCTGCACGGCGGCGCGGCGGCCCGGCCATTCGTGACCCACAGCAATGCGTTGGGTACTGATCTGTATCTCCGAATCGCCCCGGAACTGTTTCTCAAGCGCGTCGTGGTGGGTGGCGTCGACCGGGCGTTCGAGATCAACCGTAACTTCCGTAATGAAGGCGTCGACTCTTCGCACTCGCCGGAGTTCGCCATGCTGGAGGCATACCAGGCGTACGGCGACTACGACACCATGGCCGCGCTGACGCAGAATCTGGTGCAGCAGGCGGCGATCGCCGTGGGCGGGTCGACGGTGGTGACCCACGCCGACGGCCAGGAGTTGGACCTGGGCGGGCAGTGGCGGTCGGTGACCCTGTTCGGGGTGCTCTCCGAGGCGCTCGGCGAGGAGGTCACAGTCCGGACCGAGCGGTCCCGCCTGGTCGAGTACGCCGACAAGGTCGGCCTGGCCGTGGACCCGAAGTGGAGTGCGGGCAAGCTGGCCGAGGAGCTGTTCGAGGAGCTGGTCGTGCCCGGCCTGCGGGAGCCGACCTTCATCCGCGACTACCCGGAGGAGACCAGCCCCCTGACCCGGGCGCACCGCAGTGAGCCGGGACTGGCCGAGAAATGGGACCTTTACGTACTCGGATTCGAGCTGGGTACTGCGTACTCCGAGCTCGTCGACCCGGTCGTGCAGCGCGAGCGGCTGATGGCGCAGGCCCAGCTGGCGGCCCGTGGGGACGACGAGGCGATGCGGCTGGACGAGGACTTTCTCCGGGCCATGGAGTACGGAATGCCGCCGGCCGGGGGTATGGGAATGGGAATCGACCGGCTGTTGATGGCGCTCACCGGGCTCGGAATTCGGGAAACGATCCTCTTCCCGTTGGTGCGGCCGGAGTAGTTCGACGGTGGCCCGGCCGACTTTTCTGCCCGTCCTATTGACGGGGGAAGCATCGAACGGGCTATTGTGCTTCCTGCAGGAGACCCTGCTGGAAAGGATTGTTGCGACGTGGCCAAGCAGATCATTCACAAGCTGGTCGATGACCTGGACGGCGGGGACGCCGAAGAGACCGTCAAGTTCGCCCTGGATGGCGTTCAGTACGAGATCGACCTGTCGAAATCCAATGCCGAACAATTGCGTGACGCATTCGCCCGGTACGTTGCCGCCGGCACGAAGGTGGGCCGGGGCGGCGTGGTGGTCGGGGGTCGGGCTGCCCGTGGTCGGGGCGGGGCGACCGCCGACCGCGAGCAGAACCGGGCGATCCGGGACTGGGCCAAGAAGGCGGGCAAGGACATCTCCGACCGGGGGCGTATCCCGCAGGAGATCGTCGACGAGTACCACGCGAAGCGCTGACGCGGGCGGCACGACGCCCAGCGCCGACCTCTCCACGCCGAGTGTCGCTCGGACGTGGCGGGCGAGACCGACGCCGGACCGGAGACCTCTCCGGGCCGGCGTCGGTCTCGTAGGTCCCACCCACCCCCCGGCCGGGCGTCGGCCTGGCCGGCCCGCTCCGGTCTCGTCGGTCCGATCTCCGGTTTCGTCGGTCCGATCTCCGGTTTCGTCGGTCCGATATCCGGTCTCGTCGGTCCGATATCCGGGCGGGGTCGCCTCCGGCCGGGGCGGACGGGAAGAACCAGGGCCGGACCGACGTTGTCCACAGCCGGTGGAGAGTCTGTCCACAGCCTGTGGACAACGCCCTCGGCCCGGATCGGTCCCGCTCTGCGGGCGGACGGAATTTCGCTCTCCGCGTAGCGGGGGAGTCCCCGGAACACCGTCTGAGCGTGGACGGTTGGATGAAACGACGCGTACCTGGGCGCTGGCGGTGGCACACGACCTCAGCGGAGTCGGTCCGCGGCGATAGAGTAATGAGGCAAGGACGCCCGTCCGGACGTCCGCGCACCGGCCCCGCCGAGATCTGACCATCAAGGCGCACGGCACGTGAGGAGCACGAGGGCATGTTCGAGCGGTTCACCGACCGAGCGCGACGGGTTGTCGTCCTGGCCCAAGAAGAGGCCCGGATGCTCAACCACAACTACATCGGTACGGAGCACATCCTGCTGGGTCTGATCCACGAGGGTGAGGGCGTCGCGGCCAAGGCTCTGGAGAGCCTGGGCATCTCCCTGGAGGGCGTCCGCCAGCAGGTCGAGGAGATCATCGGCCAGGGCCAGCAGGCGCCGAGCGGGCACATCCCGTTCACGCCGCGGGCGAAGAAGGTGCTGGAGCTGTCGCTGCGTGAGGCGCTGCAGCTCGGCCACAACTACATCGGTACGGAGCACATCCTGCTCGGCCTGATCCGCGAGGGCGAGGGTGTGGCCGCCCAGGTGCTGGTGAAGCTCGGTGCCGACCTGAACCGGGTCCGCCAGCAGGTGATCCAGCTGCTCTCCGGCTACCAGGGCAAGGAGCCGGCCGCCGCCGGCGCCGCCCCGGGGGAGGCCGCTCCCTCGACCAGCCTGGTGCTGGACCAGTTCGGCCGGAACCTGACCCAGGCCGCCCGGGAGGGCAAGCTCGACCCGGTGATCGGGCGCGAGAAGGAAATCGAGCGGGTCATGCAGGTGCTCTCCCGCCGTACCAAGAACAACCCGGTCCTGATCGGTGAGCCCGGCGTCGGCAAGACCGCCGTGGTGGAGGGGCTCTCCCAGAAGATCATCAAGGGTGAGGTCCCCGAGACCCTCAAGGACAAGCAGCTCTACACCCTCGACCTCGGTGCCCTGGTCGCCGGGTCTCGTTACCGGGGTGACTTCGAGGAGCGTCTGAAGAAGGTCCTCAAGGAGATCCGTACCCGGGGTGACATCATCCTGTTCATCGACGAAATCCACACCCTGGTGGGTGCGGGTGCCGCCGAGGGGGCGATCGACGCGGCGAGCATCCTCAAGCCGATGCTGGCTCGGGGCGAGCTCCAGACCATCGGCGCGACCACCCTCGACGAGTACCGCAAGCACCTGGAGAAGGACGCCGCGCTGGAGCGCCGGTTCCAGCCCATCCAGGTGGGCGAGCCGTCGCTGGCGCACACCATCGAGATCTTGAAGGGTCTGCGGGATCGGTACGAGGCGCACCACCGGGTGAGCATCACCGACGCCGCGCTGGTGGCGGCGGCGACGCTGGCCGACCGGTACATCTCCGACCGGTTCCTGCCGGACAAGGCGATCGACCTGATCGACGAGGCCGGGGCCCGAATGCGGATCCGTCGGATGACCGCGCCGCCGGACCTGCGGGACTTCGACGAGCGGATCGCCCAGGTCCGTCGGGACAAGGAGTCCGCGATCGACGCGCAGGACTTCGAGCGGGCCGCGCAGCTGCGGGACAAGGAGAAGCAGTTGCTCGGCCAGAAGGCCCAGCGGGAGAAGGAGTGGAAGGCCGGTGACCTGGACGTCGTCAGCGAGGTCGACGACGAGCAGATCGCCGAGGTCCTCGGCAACTGGACCGGTATCCCGGTCTACAAGCTGACCGAGGAGGAGACCTCCCGTCTCCTGCGCATGGAGGACGAGCTGCACAAGCGCGTCATCGGTCAGGAGGACGCGGTCAAGGCGGTCTCGAAGGCGATCCGGCGTACCCGGGCCGGCCTGAAGGACCCGAAGCGTCCGTCCGGGTCGTTCATCTTCGCCGGTCCGTCCGGTGTCGGTAAGACCGAGCTGTCCAAGGCCCTCGCCGAGTTCCTGTTCGGCAGCGAGGACGCCCTGATCCAGCTGGACATGTCCGAGTTCCACGACCGGTACACGGTCTCCCGGCTGGTCGGTGCCCCGCCCGGATACGTCGGCTACGACGAGGGTGGTCAGCTCACCGAGAAGGTGCGGCGTCGGCCGTTCTCGGTGGTCCTCTTCGACGAGATCGAGAAGGCCCACCCGGACGTGTTCAACACCCTCCTGCAGATCCTGGAGGACGGGCGGCTCACCGACGGTCAGGGTCGGATCGTGGACTTCAAGAACACGGTCATCATCCTGACCACCAACCTGGGCACCCGGGACGTGGCCAAGGCCGTCTCGCTTGGTTTCCAGGCGTCGGAGGACTCCGACTCCAACTACGACCGGATGAAGCAGAAGGTCAACGACGAGCTCAAGCAGCACTTCCGGCCGGAGTTCCTCAACCGGATCGACGACACCATCGTCTTCCACCAGCTCCGCCAGAACGAGATCCTCTCGATCGTGGACATCATGATCCAGCGGATCGAGGGCCAGCTCCGGAACAAGGACATGGGTCTGGAGCTGACCGACAACGCCAAGAAGTACCTGGCGAAGAAGGGCTTCGACCCGGTCCTCGGGGCCCGTCCCCTGCGTCGCACGATCCAGCGCGACATCGAGGACAACCTCTCCGAGCGGATCCTGTTCAACGAGCTGACCCCGGGTCAGATCGTCGTGGTGGACTGCGAGGGCGACCCGGAGGACATCGACAAGTCCAAGCTCGTCTTCAAGGGTGCGGAGAAGCCGGTCGAGGTGCCGGACGCCGTCCCCGCCGACCTGGGTGGCACCGCCGCCGCAGGTGCTGACGAGTGACCAGTACGCACGCCTGAGCGCAGGCACGGACGACGGGATCGGCCCGGCGGTACTCCACCGCCGGGCCGGTCCCGTCTCACGCTCCGGAGAGCGGACGTCCGGCAGCGGACAGCCGGCAAGCGGACGTCCGGCAGCGGACAGCCGACAGAATGTTCGGCAGTGGTGTCGGAGAGCGGGTGTCCGGGTGGTGGACATCCGACGACGGGTGTCGGACGGCGGGATCAGACGACAGTGGGAGCGGGCGGGCCGCCGTCGCCGGCCAACCGGAACGAGGACTCGTCGACCGGTTCGACCAGACCGTCGGTGACCAGCCCGGCGAGCGCCCGAGCCCGCTGGACGTCGTCCGCCCAGACCTGGTCCAGACGTTGGCGGGGTACCGGGCCGACGGTCTCCCGCAGTACGCCGAGCAGGAGTCCGCGTACCTGCCGGTCGGTGCCGGCGTACTGCTGGGGGCGGCGGGTCGGCCCGGTCGGGGCCGGGCGGCCGGCGGCCAACCAGGCGCAGGTCGACGCCACCGGACACCTGTCGCAACGGGGTGACCGGGCCACGCAGAGCACCGCCCCCAACTCCATGATCGCGGCGCTGGCCAGGGCGGCGTCGGCCGGCGCGACCGGGAGGAGTTCCTCGGTGGCGACCAGGTCGGCGGGACGGGTGGCGGGACCGGCGTCCGGCTCCCCGGCGATCGCCCGGCAGACCACCCGTCGGACGTTGGTGTCCACCACCGGGTGTCGCTGCCCGAAGGCGAAGGCGGCGACAGCCCGCGCCGTGTAGGTCCCCACCCCCGGCAGGGCCAGCAGCTGGTCCAGCCGTTGCGGGACCTCGCCACCGTGCCGTTCGACGATCGCCACGGCGCAGTCCCGTAACCGGATCGCCCGGCGGGGGTAGCCGAGCCGCCCCCACATCCGGATCGCCTCGGCGGGGGTGTCGGCGGCGAGCGCGGCCGGGGTCGGCCACCGGGCCAGCCACTCCTGCCAGGCGGGCACCACCCGTACGACCGGGGTCTGCTGGAGCATGACCTCGCTGACCAGGATGGCCCAGGGGGTGACCTCGGGACGGCGCCACGGCAGGTCCCGGGCGTGCTCTTCGTACCACCGACTGACCAGGGTGGCGAACGTTTGCTCAGACATCGCGTCAGTGATGATGTCACGCGCTCCGCCGAGGGCGACGGGACCGGTTCCTCTCCGGCACGTGTGCTGGTCGGGCGGGGGTAGTCGCCGGGTCGCCGGGCGGTTCGGGGAGAATGCCCGGATGAACCAGCTCGCGATCACCGTCATCGGCCGGGACCGGCCCGGCATCGTGGCCGACGTCGCCGAGGTGCTCGCCCGCCTCGGTGCGAACCTCACCGACTCCACCATGACCCGCCTGCGCGGACAGTTCGCGATGACCCTCATCTGCGTCGGTCCGACCGCCGCCGAGGCCGAGGCCGCGCTGGGTCCACTCGCCGCCGACGGACACCTGCTGGCCACCGTCCGCGCTGTCGTCGGGGACGGTGAGGTGGCACCGACCGGTGAGCCGTACGTGTTGACGGTGCACGGTGCCGACCGGATGGGCATCGTGGCCGCGACGACCAGGGTGCTCGCCGACGTCGGCGGCAACGTCACCGATCTGAGCACCCGGCTGTCCGGGTCCCTCTACGTGGTGGTGGCCGAGGTGGACCTCCCGCCGGGTGCCGCCGACGAGGTGGCCGGGGAACTGGGCCGGACCGCCGCCGAGTTGGGTGTCGAGGCCACCCTCCGACCGGTCGACACGGATCTGCTGTGAGCGGGCTCGGCGACTGGACACCGGAGACGCTGGGGGTGCCGGGTGAGGTACGCCCGGTGGTGACCGCTCCCGAGGCGGTGCTGAGTCGGGCCGGTACCGAGGTCGACCCGACCGCCCCGGAGACGGTACGCCTCGCTGCGGACCTGATCGCCACGATGCGGGTCTCCCCGGGCTGCGTCGGGCTGGCGGCCCCGCAGATCGGGGTCTCCGCGCAGGTCTTCGCTGTGGACGTGACCGGTCACGCCAAGGCCGTCACCCTGCACGGTGTCTTCGTCCTGTGCAACGCCCGGGTCGTCGAGGCCACCCGGTGGAAGGCCGCCAGGGAGGGCTGCATGTCGGTGCCCGACCTGACCGGTGACGTCAAGCGGGCCAGCCGCCTCGTGGTGGAGGGTGAACTGCCGGGGACCGGCCGGACGGTCCGGCTGACCACCGACGCGTTCGAGGCCCGTGCGTTGCAACACGAGATCGACCACTGCGCGGGGAAGCTCTTCCTGGACCGGGTCGCCGGCGCACACGCCGTCCACCAGCGCAAGGTCTACCTGTGACGGGTTCGGCCCGACCTGGTGACGCACCGCCCGGCACGGTCGTGAGTGGAAGGTCGACGCGGTGAGGGTCGGCCGGTCCGGCGCGTCGTGTCGGACGCGGATGCAGCGCGCCGTTACGGTGGGGACATCATGCGTCTGACGGTCGGTCCCCTGCCATCCGCCGTTTACTGGCGGCGTCGCGCCGTCGTGCTCGGCGCGATCATCCTGCTCCTGGTTGTCCTGCTGTATTCCTGTAGCCGGTCGGAGAACACGGCCGGCCCGGACGGTGGTGCGTCTCCGTCCGCCCCTGCCCCGGGGGAGTCGGTGACGACTCCGCAGACCGGCTCGCCCTCCGACGGTCCGGACGGCGGGGCGCCGGGCGGACCCGGTGGCGGGCAGGACGACGGTGGCTCCGGTGGCCCGGACGACGGTGCCGGGGCTCCGGGTGGTGCGGGTGAACCCGGCGCCGGGAATCCGGGGGGCGGGGGAGACCCGGGCGGCTCCGGTGACTCGGGTTCGGGTGGACCGGGCGCCGCGCCGGGAGGCTCGGGGGTGCCTGCGTTGGCACCCGGAGGCGCGGACGCCTGCACCGACCAGGAGATCCAGGTGACGCCGGTGGCGGCCCCGGAGCGGCCCCAGCGGGGCACTGTGGTCAACCTCCAGATCAAGATCAAGAACGTCTCGGGTCGGACCTGCACCCGGGACGTCGGTGCCGACGCCCAGGAGCTGTACCTCAAGTCCGGTGCCGAGAAGATCTGGTCCTCCGACACCTGCGGGACCGCCAAGGGGGTCGACGTCCAGTCCTTCACCCCCGGCTTCGAACGCTCCTACCAGGTGGCGTGGAACGGCCGGGAGGCCAGCCGCTGCGGGGAGGGCGTGGCCGCCGGAGAGTTCGCGGCAGCCGGCACGTACCAGCTCTTCGGCAGGCTCTCCACGAAGCTCAGTGAGCCGGTGAAGCTGACAGTCGTCAGCTGACCCAATCGGCCTCGACAGGTCGTCAGCTGACCCCGTCGGACCCCGGGGCGGAGACTCCCGCCCCGGTCAGACGTACCGCTCCAGGATCGAGGCCTCGGCCAGCCGGGACAGCCCCTCGCGGACCCCTCGGGCCCGGGCGTCACCGACCCCCTCGACGGCCTGGAGGTCCTCGACCGTCGCCCCGAGCAGCCGTTGCAGGCTGCCGAAGTGCAGGACCAGCCGGTCGACGATCGCCACCGGCAGCCGTGGCACCTTCGCCAGCAGCCGGAAACCACGCGGGCTGACGGCGGCGTCCAGGGCGTCCGAGGCGGACGGGTAGCCGATCGCCTTCGCCACCGCGACCAGGTCGATCAGCTCGGTCGCACCGAGCAGGTCCAGCTCGACCAGAGCCTCGTCCAGCGTCCGCGACCGGCGGCCGGTTGGCAGGTAGTCCCGGATGACGAGGGTGCGGTCGGCGTCCACACCCGCCATCAGCTCGTCCAGCTGGAGCGCGAGCAACCGGCCGTCGGTGCCCAGCTCGACGACGTACCCGGCGATCTCGTCGGCGATCCGGCGGACCATCTCCAGCCGCTGCACCACGGCGACCGCGTCCCGGACGGTGACCAGGTCCTCGATCTCCAGGGCGGAGAGGGTCCCGGAGACCTCGTCGAGACGGAGTTTGTACCGTTCCAGGGTGGCCAGGGCCTGGTTCGCCCGGGACAGGATCGCCGCCGAGTCGTCGAGCACGTGCCGTTGACCGTTGACGTAGAGGCTGATGATCCGCATCGACTGGCTCACCGAGATGACCGGGTAGCCGGCCTGCCGGGCGACCCGCTCGGCGGTACGGTGCCGGGTGCCGGACTCCTCGGTCGGGATGGACGGGTCGGGCATCAGGTGCACGGCGGCCCGCACGATCCGGGTGCCGTCGCTGGAGAGCACCACAGCACCGTCCATCTTGCACAGCTCCCGGACCCGGGTGGCGGAGAACTCCACGTCCAGCGGGAAGCCGCCGGTGCAGATTCCCTCCACCACCTTGTCGTAACCGAGCACGATCAGCGCACCGGTCCGGCCGCGCAGGATGCGTTCCAGCCCGTCCCGGAGCGCGGTGCCGGGAGCCATCAGGGCGAGGTTGGCCCGCAGCGGATCGCCGGCACCGCCGGCCGCCCCGGTCACGCTGACGCTGATCGGGCGGGCGGGCGTCCCCACGGCACCCGTGCGGACGTGGGTTGTCGCGCCGGCAGGCTTGGTGGCATCGCGGTCGATCGGCACGGGCACAGTCTACGGACTGCCCTGCGTTCGGTGCTGTCGCGGTTACTGTGATGTGTCCCCTGACCGGCGGAGATCACCCTGCGGACGCCCGGGCGGCGGCCTGCAACGCGGACCGGAGATCGGCGGCCTCGACCACGCGCATGTTCGCCGGGCCCGCTCCGGCCGAGTCGGGTCCGCACCCGGGCGGCACGATGGCGAACCGGAATCCGAGTCGGGCCGCCTCGGCCAGCCGACGGGGCACCGCCCCGACCCGGCGTACCTCACCGGTCAGACCGACCTCGCCGATCGCCACCAGGTGCGGGTCGACGGCCAGGTTGAGCCCTCCGGACGCGACGGCGAGGGCGACAGCCAGGTCGGCGGCCGGTTCCACCACCCGGATGCCGCCCACCGTGGCGGCGAAGACCTCCCGGTCGTGCAGTGTCAACCGCTCGGTACGCCGTTGCAGCACCGCCAGCACCATCGCCAGCCGGGCCCCGTCGAGCCCGGAGACGGTCCGGCGGGGTGAACCGGCCACCGTCGCCCCGATCAGCGCCTGGACCTCGGTGACCAGGGCCCGGCGGCCCTCCATCGCCACCGTCACGCAGGTCCCCGGCACCGGCTCGGAGTAGCGGGTCAGGAACAGCCCGGACGGGTCGGCCAGACTGCTGATCCCCCCCTCGTGCATCTCGAAGCAGCCCACCTCGTCGGCGGCGCCGAACCGGTTCTTCACCCCGCGCACCATCCGCAGCGAGGAGTGCTTGTCCCCCTCGAAGTGCAGCACGACGTCGACCAGGTGTTCCAGCACCCGGGGACCGGCCACCTGACCGTCCTTGGTCACGTGGCCGACGAGCACCGTGGCGATTCCGCGCTCCTTGGCCACAGCGACCAGCGCGGCGGTGACCGCCCGCACCTGGGTCACCCCACCCGGCACCCCCTCGGTGCCGGTGGTGGAGATGGTCTGTACGGAGTCGAGCACCAGCAGCCCCGGCTCGACCGCGTCCAGGTGGCCGAGGACGGCGCTCAGGTCGCTCTCGGCGGCCAGGTAGAGCTGCTCGTGCAGGGCACCCATCCGCTCGGCCCGCAGGCGTACCTGGCTGACCGACTCCTCGCCGCTGACCACCAGGGACGGGCTGCCCGCCCCGGCCGCCCACTGTTGGGCCACGTCCAGCAGCAGGGTCGACTTGCCGACGCCGGGCTCGCCCGCCAACAGGACCACCGCGCCGGGGACCAGGCCGCCACCGAGCACCCGGTCCAGCTCGCTGACACCGGTCGGCCGGGCGCGGGCCGGGGCGGCCGCCCGCCGCGTCGCCGGTTCGACGC
>NZ_JBEPEQ010000103.1:0-20725 GCF_040300925.1 Micromonospora sp. NPDC000207 | reverse complement strand
CTTCGCCGCCCTGGTGGGGGCGCCGGTCGCCGACGTGACCGTCGGGGCCACCGCGGCGCAACTGCTCGCCCCGATCGCCGCCGCCCTGCCCGCCGGGGCCACGGTCGTGGTCCCGGAGGTCGAGTTCACCACCAACCTCTTCCCGTGGCTGGTCCAGGCCGAACGCGGGGTCCGGGTCCGGACCGTCGCCCTGGACCGGCTGGTGGACGCCATCGACTCCGACACCGACCTCGTCGCGTTCAGCCTGGTGCAGTCCGCCGACGGGACGGTGGCGCCGTACGACCGGGTGGTGGCCGCCGCCCGGGCCCACGACGCGCTGGTGGTGGTGGACGCCACCCAGGCGTGTGGCTGGCTGCCCTTCGACGCCACCCTCGCCGACGCGGTGGTGGTGGCCGCGTACAAGTGGCTGATGGCACCCCGTGGGGTCGCCTTCGGCTACCTCGCGCCCGGTCTGCGGGAGACGCTGCGCCCCGACACGGCGAGCTGGTACGCCGGGCAGGACCCGCACGCCTCCTACTACGGCCCTCCGCTGCGGCTGGCCACCGACGCCCGCCGGTTCGACCTCTCCCCGGCCTGGTTCAGTTTCGTCGCCGCGGCCCCGGCCCTGGAGTTGCTCGTCGAGGTGGGGATGGCCGCCGTCCGGGCGTACGACGTGGGGTTGGCCAACCGGTTCCTGGCCGGGCTGGGGCAACCCGAGGGGGACAGCGCCATCGTCGCCGTCGACGTGCCGCAGGCCGAGCAGCGGCTGGCCCGGGCAGGGGTACGCGCGGCGGTCCGGGCCGGCCAGGTCCGTGCCTCGTTCCACCTCTACTCGACTGTGCAGGACGTGGACCTGGCGCTCGCCGCGTTGACCGACTGAGCGTCGCGGCCCGGGCGGGCGCATCCAGGGGCCGGGTCCCCGACGAATCTCTGCGGTAGTGACCGTCTACCCGCCGGGAGCGTCTGGTGCCGACCGATCCGATGTCGACCGACGCCGTGGAGACGACCCGTAAGCGGCTGTCGAGGGCGGCGGAGGATCTGGACACCAACCTCATCGCCGGTCTGGTGTCGGACAGCGCCGACCGGTTCGGGGTGGTGCCGTACTGGGAGCGGGTCTGCGTACCGCTGCTGGCGGAGTCGCCCGGTCGGGAGCCCACCGAGATCGCCGTGGAGCACGCGTTGTCCGAGGGGATGCGGGTCGGGTTGGACGTGCACCGGCGGCACCCTCGGCGGCCGTACCCCCCGGACGGGGTGTTGTTGGCCGGTGCGGAGCAGGAACTGCACTGCCTCGGGCTGCACGCGCTCGCCGCAGCCCGCCGTGAGCTGCGCCGGGGCAGCCTCCTGCTCGGCCCGGCGCTGCCCTGGGCGGGGCTGACCGGGGCGGTGTACCGGGCACGTCCCCACTCGGTGGTGGTCTGGGCGCAGACCCCTGTGACCGGCCGGACGTACCGCCTGATCCGGTTCGCCAGGGACTTCCCGTCGGTCCGGGTCCTCGCCGCCGGGCCGGGGTGGATCGAACCACTGCCGTCGTCGATCATCCGGTTGGTGGGTCTCGCCGAGGCGGTTCGGGTCTGCTGACCCCCGTCGCCGGTTCCAGGACCCCGACCGGCCGGGTCAGGAACCGGACGTGCCGGTCAGGAGTCCGGTCAGGAGTCGGACGTGCCGGTCAGGAGTCCGGTCAGCAGGGCGGTGAGGGCGGTCTCCGGGGCGAAGTCGGGCTCCGGGTGGGCGAGCTGGCCGACCAGCAGTCCTTCGACGAGGTCGAGCAGGACCCGGAAGTGGGCCTGCGGGTCGGTCGAGCCCAACCCCGCCATCAGCGGTACCCCCCACCCGGCCAGCCGTTGCCGCCCGGCGGTGATGGCCGGGCGCAGTTCGGGCCGGACGGCCGCCTCGAGGAACAGGGAGTGCCGGGCCAGGACCAGGTCCCGTCGGTCGGCGGTGAACTGTCGGAGCAGCCTGCCGAGCACCGTCACGAACCCGGTGACGTCTGCGGGGCCGAGGTCGACGGCGAGCGCGTCCCACGCCGCCGTCTCCACCTCCACCAGCCGCTCCAGGACCGCGGTGAGCAGCGCGTCACGGGTCCGGAACTGGTTGGAGGTGGAGCCCTGGGGCAGTCCGGCAGCCTGGTCCACGGCGCGGTGGGTGAGCTGGCGGAGTCCCCGGGTGCCGAGCACCCGGATCGCCGCGTCGAGCAGGTGCTGCCGCCGATCGGTCACCCGGTCACACTACAGGCGTAGTCAGAGTCACTACATCTGTAGTACGGTGCGGGGTATGGGTCGACGAGCGGTGGTCGTGGGTGGCGGGATCGGTGGACTGGCGACGGCGATCGGTCTGCGTCGCCGAGGGTGGACCGTGACGGTCCTGGAACGGGAGGCCGACCTCCCGACGACCGGCACCGGCCTGGGCATCTGGCCCACCGCCCTGCGGGCCCTTGACACCCTCGGCGTGGGAGCACAGGCCCGGCGGCGGGGGAGACCCCAGCTCGGCGGGGAGTTCCGTCGCCCGGACGGCACCCGGATCGCCACCATGGACACCGACCGGCTCGCCCGCCGGCACGGCGACACGGTCCACATCCTCGGTCGACCCGTCCTCCTGCGGCTGCTCGCCGAGGCGCTCCCCGACGGCGTGGTGCGCTTCGCCGATCCGGTGACCTCGCCGGCCGACCTCGCCGCCGACCACGACCTGGTGGTCGGTGCCGACGGCCTGCGCAGCTCGGTCCGGTCCGCCCTGTACGGCGACAGGTACCCCCTGCGGCACGCCGGTGTCGTGGCCTGGCGTGGCCTGGCCTCCCTGGACGTCCCTGTCGGCGGGGAGACCTGGGGGCGGGGATCGAAGTTCGGTGTCACCCCGGTGGGCCCCGGTCGGACCAACTGGTACGCCGTCCGCGCCGCCCCGGCCGGGTGGCGTCCCGCCGACGGGCACCCGGCCGAACTGCGCCGGGTCTTCGGCGACTGGCACGACCCGATCCCGCGCCTGCTGGACACGATGGACCCGGCGGAGGTGCTCTGCCACGACGTCCACGACCTCACCCCGCTGCCGAGCTACGTCGACGGTCACGTCGCCCTGCTCGGCGACGCCGCCCACGCCATGACCCCCGACCTGGGGCAGGGTGCCTGCCAGGCACTGATCGACGCGGTGGTGCTGGCCGAGTGCCTGGGCCCGGACGTCGACGTGACGGCGGGGCTGCGGGAGTACGACAGGCGCCGTCGGCCGTCCACCCGACGGATGGTCGCCCTGGCCCGGGGTGCCGGACGGCTGGCCCGGCTGCGGCGCGGCACCCGGCTGCGCGACGCCGCCCTGCGGCTGGCCGTCGTGGCCGGTCCGCCCGGCTGACCCCCGCCGCCCCGGTCCGCCTCCCGTCCGTCCCGGCGTGTCCCCCGGCGCGCCCGATGCGGCGGACAAGTAGGGTGTCGAACACACGTACTGCTGACGACCGGGGAGGGGGCGGCGTGCGCGTGCTCGGCGTCGACCCGGGGCTGACCCGGTGCGGGGTCGGCGTGGTGGAGGGTGTGCCGGGGCGACCCTGCACGCTCGTGGCCTACCACGTCGTCCGGACCGAACCCGACGAGGAACTGCCGACCCGCCTGCTGCACCTGGACCGGGCCCTCACCGACCTGGTCGCCGAGCACCGACCGGACGCGGTCGCCGTCGAGCGGGTGTTCAGTCAGCACAACGTCCGTACGGTGATGGGAACCGCCCAGGCCAGCGGGATCGCCGTCCTGGCGGGCGCCCGGGCCGGGCTCCCCGTGCAGACGTACACCCCCAGCGAGGTGAAGGCCGCCGTGACCGGTTCCGGTCAGGCCGACAAGCGGCAGATGACGATGATGGTGACCCGACTGCTCCGGCTGGCCGAGCCGCCCAAGCCGGCCGACGCCGCCGACGCCCTGGCGTTGGCGATCTGTCACGTGTGGCGCGGGGGGACCCGGTCGAAGCTCGCCGCGGCGGCCGAGCGGGTCCGACGAGGAGGAACGAGATGATCGCCAGCGTCAGCGGCACCGTCGTCGCGACCGGTCCGGACCACGCCGTGGTGGAGGTCGGGGGGGTCGGGCTCGCCGTCCAGTGCGCCCCCGGCACCCTGGCCGGACTGCGGGTCGGCACGGCGGCCCGGTTGGCCACCAGCCTGGTGGTCCGAGAGGACTCGTTGACCCTCTACGGCTTCGCCGACGACGACACCAAGGCGCTGTTCGAGCTGCTCCAGACCGCCAGCGGGGTGGGTCCCCGGCTCGCCCAGGCGGTGCTCGCCGTCCTCACCCCCGACGAGGTCCGCAAGGCCGTCGCCAACGCCGACACGGCAGTGCTGACCCGGGTGCCCGGGATCGGCAAGAAGGGTGCCGAGCGGCTGGTCCTCGAACTGCGCGACCGGATCGGCCCGGTCCCGGTGGGTGCCGACGGGGCCGCCGGGGTCACCGGCGGGGCCTGGCCGGAGCAGGTCCGGCAGGCGCTCGTCGGACTCGGCTGGACGTCCGGTCAGGCCGACCAGGCGGTGGCGGCGGTCGCCGAGACCGTCGACGGGCCGACCCCGCCGGTGCCGGTCCTGTTGAAGCAGGCCATCCGACTCCTGGGCCGGACCCGATGACGGTGGGGACCCTCCGGCAGCGAACGAGGGACACCCGATGACGGAGCCCAACCTGGTCTCGGCGTACGCCACCGACGCCGAGCGGGAGGCGGAGGTCAGCGTCCGGCCCCGTCGGCTGGCCGAGTTCATCGCCCAGCACCGGGTCCGTGACCAGCTCGACCTGCTGTTGCAGGGGGCGATGCGACGCGGTACCCCGCCGGACCACATCCTGCTCTCCGGTCCACCCGGGCTGGGCAAGACCTCCCTGGCCAACATCGTCGCCGCCGAGCTGGGCACCAGCATCCGGGTGACCAGCGGCCCGGCGATCGAGCGCTCCGGTGACCTGGCCGCCATCCTGACCGGCCTCGCCCCCGGCGACGTGCTGTTCATCGACGAGATCCACCGGATCGCCCGACCGGCCGAGGAGCTGCTCTACAGCGCCATGGAGGACTTCCGGGTCGACGTGGTGGTCGGCAAGGGACCGGGGGCCACCGCCATCCCGCTGGACGTGGAGCCGTTCACGCTGGTCGGGGCGACCACCCGGTCGGGTCTGCTGACCGGGCCGATGCGGGACCGCTTCGGCTTCGTCGCCCACCTGGACTTCTACGCCCCGGCCGACCTGGAGACGCTCCTGCACCGCTCGGCCCGGATCCTCGGGGTGCCGATCACCGACGACGGGGCCGCCGAGGTCGCCGGCCGGTCCCGGGGCACCCCCCGGATCGCCAACCGGCTGCTGCGCCGGGTCCGCGACTACGCCGAGGTCCGGGCGGACGGGGTGGTCACCCTGGAGACCGCCCGCGCCGCACTCACCGTGTACGACGTCGACGCCCTGGGCCTGGACCGGCTGGACCGGGCGGTCCTCACCAGCCTGGTCGACTCGTTCCGGGGAGGTCCGGTGGGGCTCTCCACCCTCGCGGTGGCGGTGGGGGAGCAGCCGGACACCGTCGAGGAGGTCTGCGAACCGTTCCTGGTCCGGGCGGGGTTGTTGGCGCGTACCCCGCGTGGTCGGGTGGCCACCGAGGCGGCCTGGCACCATCTCGGCCGAATTCCACCGAATGGTACATTTGTCACCGATGCTCCTCCCGTGCCCGATCTCTTCACCCGGGTGCCCGATGAGGCGTGATCCGTTCGTGATCTGTGCCGCATTCGGCGTTCCCAGGTGCAGGGACTAGACTCGCCGCGGTCTGTACAGGACGTGAGAAATCGCCTCCGCTCCGGCGCCCACAGCGCCGGAGGGCGGGCTGATGGGAAGGTCGACAACCGTGCTTATCGCAGCAGAAGGCGGCGGAGGAGGCGGCGGCAGCTTCATGCCGCTGTTGATGATCGCACTGCTCTTCGGCGTCATGTACTTCATGATGATCCGTCCGCAGCAGAAGCGGCGCCGTGAGGCTGAGCAGATGCAGTCCGCGCTGGCCCCCGGCGACGAGGTGGTCACCATCGGCGGGCTCTACGGCACGGTCACCGGTGTCGACGACGAGACCGTCCTGCTGGAGGTCGCACCCGGCGTGCAGACCCGGTACGCCCGCCCGGCCATCGCCCGGGTCGTCAAGCGCGCCGAGCAGGACGAGGACGAGGAGGCCACCCCGGCCGCCTCCACGGCGGAAAACGCCGAAGTCGTCAAGGAGTAGTACCGCGCCCGCAGGGCAGCGGATATCGTCACAAGTGGATAGTTGGGTCGGTCTACCACGTCGGCACGTACCCACCCCCGCTCGCGTCGCCCCCCGGCGGCGTGAGGGGTTCGTGCGGCGTGGTCCCCGACCAGGCACAGCCGTCGCCGGGACCCCCGGCCCGAGATCCGCAGCCGTGCAAGCAGCGGCGCGACCGTTACAGGGAGACAGACAGCCGTGGCACCACCTCAGGGACAGATGCGCCCCGGACGGCAGCTCGCCGTACTCGGGGCCATCTTCATCGTCCTCTATCTCTTGGTGTTCTTCGCAGCAGGTGCCAGCGGTGGGTGGAAGGAACGGTTGGAGCCCCGACTCGGCCTGGACCTGGTCGGCGGCACCCGGCTGACGCTGGAGGCGACGAACACCGTCGACGGCCGGCCCCCGACCTCCGAGAACCTCGAAGAGGCTCGACAGATCATCGAGAACCGGGTCAACGCCTACGGTGTGGCCGAGGCCGAGGTGATCACCGAGGGCGACCGGAACATCGTGATCTCCCTGCCGGGCGAGAACCGGGACCTCAGCGACGTCGGTAGCGCCGCCGAGCTGCGATTCCGCAAGCTCCTCAAGGCCACCGACGGCAGCGGGGTGCTCAACGCCCCGGTGCCGACGGAGGCGGGTGAACCGGCACCGTCCCCGTCGGGCAGCGCCGCCCCCTCCCCGTCGGGCAGCGTCGAGCCGGAGGTCACCTCCTCCCCGTCCGGCGGACAGGGCGGGATGGCCCCCACCCCGTCGCCGGACGCGTCGGCAGCCGAGCCCTCGCCGAGCGCCGAGGCACCGGTGGTCCAGGGGATCGAGGCCCAGCGCAAGGCGGTCGAGGAGAAGGTCGGCGCCGAGGCGTGGCAGACCGCCAACGGGCTCCAGGCCCCGGCGGACCTGGCCACCGACCCGTCGCTGGCCGACAAGCTCAAGCCGTTCGGTGAGCTCACCCCGCGTGAGGTGGCGGTCCTGCCGGTGCCGGTCCAGTACAACGTTCCGACCATCGGCTGCGCCCAGCTCGACGAGCGTCCGCCGGCGTCGATCAAGGACGAGACCCAGCAGGCAGTGGCCTGCGAGAACGGCATCAAGTACCTGCTGGACCAGGCGAAGGTGCTGGGCACCGACGTCAGTGACGCCAACGCGGTGCTCGACCAGACCAGCCAGTGGGTGGTCAGCCTCGACTTCCAGCGCAGCGGCCAGGAGAAGTGGACCAACCTGACCCGCGAGGCGTTCAACAACGAGGGTCAGGCCTGCGAGGCCAGCGCCCTGGGCCAGGACGGCAAGTGCCGGGTCGCTGTCGTGCTGGACAACCGGATCGTCTCCTCGCCGGAGATCCAGGGTGTGCTCGTCGGTAGCTCCCAGATCACCGGTAGCTTCACCCAGGCCGACGCGGCGGAGCTGGCCGGCAACCTGCGCTACGGTGCGCTCCCGGTGACCTTCGAGGAGCAGGAGCAGCAGAACGTCACCGCCACCCTCGGTGAGAGCCACCTGCGGGCCGGTCTGCTCGCCGCCGCGATCGGCATGCTGCTGGTCATCATCTACTCGTTCTTCTACTACCGGCTGCTCGGCTCGGTCATCTTCCTGAGCCTGGTGCTCTCGGCGCTGCTGCTCTTCGGGGCGCTGGTGTTCCTCGGCCGGTCGATCGGCTTCACCCTCACCCTCGCCGGGATCGCCGGAATCATCGTCTCGCTCGGTGTGGCGGCGGACTCCTTCGTCATCTACTTCGAACGATTGAAGGACGAGATCCGGGAGGGGCGCAGCCCACGCAGCGCCGTACCCCGGGCGTGGGTCCGAGCCCGCCGGACGATCATCTCGGCGAACGCGATCACCATCATGTCGGCGGTGGTCCTCTACGCCGTCTCCGTCGGCACCGTGAAGGGCTTCGCCTTCGCCCTCGGTCTGGCCACCGTGATCGACCTCCTGGTGGTCTTCCTCTTCCGTCACCCGATCATGGCGATGCTCGCCCGGACGAAGGCGTTCCTGTCCCCGCGGGTCAGTGGTCTGGGGCGGGCACTGCCTCCCCGGACGGAGCCGACCAACCCGCGCACCCAGCGCGTCAAGGAGGCCTGAGTCATGGCGGAAAACTCACTCGCAGCCCGGCTCTACCGGGGCGAGGCCGGGATCGACGTCGTCGGCCGGCGCAGGCTGTGGTTCTCGCTGGCCGGGGCACTCGTCCTGATCGCCCTGCTCAGCATCGGGATCCGTGGGTTCAGCCTGGGCATCGAGTTCGCCGGTGGCAACTCGTTCCAGATCCCGGCCAGCGTGGGCACCCTCACCGAGGCCGAGGCCGAGGTGGAGTCGGTCCTCGGCAGCGCGGGCGGGGGCGCGGAACTGGTCACCGCCCAGCAGGTCGGCAACGCCAGCGGCAGCTTCTACGAGATGCGTACGTCGCAGCTGAGCACCGACCAGTCCAACGCGGTCCGGGCGGAGCTGGCGGAGCGGTTCGCACTGCCTGTCGACCAGATCAGCGGCAACCAGGTCAGCCAGGCCTGGGGTAAGCAGGTCACCCAACGGGCGCTGCTCGGTCTGGTCCTGTTCGTCGCACTGGTCAGCCTCTACCTGGTGATCCGGTTCGAGTGGCGGATGGCGGCGGCGGCCGTCTTCTCCCTGGTGATGAACCTGATCCTGACCGCGGGTATCTACTCGCTCGTCGGGTTCGAGGTCACCCCGTCGACTGTCATCGGCTTCCTGACGATCCTCGGTTTCGCCCTGTACGACGTCGTGGTCATCTTCGACAAGGTGCAGGAGAACACCAGAGGCATCACCGCGAACAACACCACGACCTACGCCGACGCGACCAACCTGGCGATCAACCAGAGCCTGATGCGGTCGATCAACACGTCGGTGGTGGCCCTGCTCCCGGTGGGTGGTCTGCTCTTCATCGGGGCCGGTCTCTTCGGGGCGGGCACCCTGAAGGACCTCGGTCTGGTGCTCTTCGTCGGTATGGCGATGGCCTTCCTCACCTCGATCCTGCTGGCGACCACGCTGCTTGTCGTCCTGAAGAACCGGGAGCCGAGGATCCAGGCCCACAACAAGCGGGTCGAGGCCCGGGCGACCGCCCTGGCCCGGGGGGAGAGCCCCGGCAAGCGCGCGGCCCGCACCGACGACCCGGCCGACGAGAGCGAGCCCGACGAGGCGGAGGCCGGCACCCCGGCCCTGGCCGGGGCGGCACCGAAGGTCGGTGCCCGTCCGACGGGCAAGCGCCCCACCGGGGCCCGGGGCGGTCGCCCCGGGGGCAACCGTCCGGGTGGGGGCAAGCGACGCTGAGTCGCACCCGGTTACCACCGATCAGGCGGCGTCCTGCATGCTGTGCCAACGGCAGGCAGGGCGCCGTCGTCGTCGACAGGGGGATCAGAGCGCCGTGACGGATACTCACACCACCGTCCGTGGGGACAGCGGGCCGGAGATGGCCCGGCTGGTGGCCGGGCGGGTGCTGGACGTCCCGGATTTCCCCACCCCCGGTGTCCTGTTCAAGGACCTGATGCCGTTCTTCGCCGACGGTGCGGTGTTCCGGGCGGCGACCGACGAGATCGTTGCCCACCACGGGCGGGACTCCTTCGACGTGGTGGCCGGGATCGAAGCGCGCGGGTTCGTGGTCGCCGCCGCGATCGCGTACGCCACCGGGGTCGGTGTGGTGCCGGTGCGCAAGGCCGGCAAACTGCCCCGTCCCGCCCACTCGGCGTCGTACGCCCTTGAGTACGGCGAGGCCACCCTGGAGGTGCACGAGGACGCGTTCACCGCCGGTCACCGGGTCCTGGTCGTCGACGACGTCCTCGCCACCGGGGGCACCGCCGAGGCGACCCTCGACCTGGTGGAACGGGCCGGCGGGACGGTGTCCGGCTTCTCCGTGGTGCTGGAGCTCGCCTTCCTCGGCGGCCGGGACAGACTCGCCCCGCGTCCGCTCCATGCGCTGTTGACCGTTTGATCCGGTGACCGGTGGACCGATCCCGAACTGGTACGACCGGCGGAGCGGCGGGGCACGGTGCGTGCGGGTAGCATTGCCCCTTGCTGACCGGGCGGAACGCCCGGCAGTGTGAGACCAGGCCGGCCGGCGAGACGCCCCCGGCGCATCCCGGCGATCGGTGAGGAGGCCGGTGTCCCACGATGTCGTCCCTCCGGCGGAGGGCACGGTGCACCCCACAGGCGACGCTGACGGCTCCACGAGTGGCCGTAACGGCACCTCGACCCCCCGGACGACGGAGTCCGCCGACGGCGCCTCCGGGTCCACCTCGGCGGAGCGGGCCGGGGCTGCGCGGGTGGCTGCCGTCCCCAACGACGGTGCCGCCACCGGTTCGACTGTCGTCGGCCTCGGGGTCGACGACGACCCCTCGCCGAGCATCGGGTTCGGGCTCTCCAACGCCCCGACCGGTCGGCGGGTGCGGGCCCGGTTGGCCCGGTTCAACGCGCCCTGGCAGTCGTCGCAGGTCAGCGAGGTGCTGGAGCCGCTGATCGCGCTGCACCGGGAGAACCACCCGAAGGCCGAGGCCCGCCTGTTGCAGCGGGCCTTCGACACCGCCGCCCGCTGGCACTCCGGGCAGTACCGCAAGTCCGGTGACCCGTACATCACCCATCCGCTCGCGGTGGCGACCATCCTGGCCACCCTGGGGATGGACACCACCACACTGGTCGCCGCCCTCCTGCACGACACGATCGAGGACACCGAGTACACCCTCGACCAGATGCGGACCGACTTCGGTGGCGAGGTGACCCTCCTTGTCGACGGGGTCACCAAGCTCGACAAGGTCAAGCTGGGTGACGCGGCCAAGGCCGAGACCATCCGCAAGATGGTCGTGGCGATGGCCAAGGACCCCCGGGTCTTGGTGATCAAGCTGGCCGACCGGTTGCACAACATGCGGACCCTCTCCTTCCTGCCGGCACCCAAGCGGGAGCAGAAGGCGAAGGAGACGCTGGAGATCCTCGCCCCCCTCGCCCACCGCCTCGGTATGAACACGATCAAGTGGGAGTTGGAGGACCTGGCCTTCGGGACCCTCTTCCCCAAGCGGTACGAGGAGATCAACCGGCTGATCGGGGAGCACCAGCCGCAGCGCGAGTCGCTGCTCAAGCAGGTCACCCAGAAGGTCGGCACCGACCTCAAGGCCGCCAAGATCAAGGCGGAGACCACCGGCCGGCCGAAGCACCTCTACTCGATCTACCAGAAGATGATCGTGCGGGGGCGGGACTTCAACGACATCTACGACCTGGTCGGGGTGCGGATCCTGGTCGACACGGTGCGGGACTGCTACGCCGCCCTGGGTGTGATCCACGCGAACTGGCAGCCGGTCCCCGGTCGGTTCAAGGACTACATCGCGATGCCCAAGTTCAACATGTACCAGTCGTTGCACACGACTGTCATCGGGCCCACCGGCAAGCCGGTGGAGATGCAGATCCGGACGTACGCGATGCACCGCACCGCCGAGTTCGGCATCGCCGCGCACTGGAAGTACAAGGACCACAAGGGCACCCAGATCGTCGGTCCGCCCGCGCACATCGACGAGATGACCTGGCTGCGGCAGTTGTTGGACTGGCAGCGTGAGGCGGCCGACCCGAGCGAGTTCCTCGACGCGCTGCGGTTCGACCTGTCCAGCCAGGAGGTGTACGTCTTCACCCCCAAGGGTGACGTCATCCCGCTGCCCACCGGCTCCACCCCGGTGGACTTCGCGTACGCGGTGCACACCGAGGTCGGACACAAGTGCATCGGCGCCCGGGTCAACGGCAAACTGGTGCCCCTGGAGTCGACGCTCTCCAACGGCGACGTGATCGAGATCTTCACCTCGAAGTCCGACACGGCCGGCCCTACCCAGGACTGGCTCGGCTTCGTCAAGAGCCCCAGGGCCCGGACGAAGATCCGTCAGTACTTCAACAAGGAGCGGCGCGAGGAGGCGATCGAGGCCGGTAAGGACGCGATCGTCAAGGCGATGCGTAAGCAGGGCATGCCGCTGCAACGCATGCTGACCTCCGACAACCTGATGGCGATCGCTCGGGACCTGCACCTGGCCGACGCCGCCTCGCTGTACGCGGCGGTCGGCGACAGCCAGGTCTCGGCCCAGTCGGTGGTCCAGAAGCTGATGGCCACGTACGGCGGGGAGGAGGGCGCGGTCGAGGACATCGCCGAGACCGCCGTCGCCACCCGTCCGCCGCGCAGCCGGGCCAGCAGCCACGACCCCGGGGTGGTGGTCAGGGGGGTCAGTGACGTCTGGATCAAGCTGGCCCGCTGCTGCACCCCGGTGCCGCCGGACACCGTGTTCGGCTTCGTGACCCGCTCCGGCGGGGTGAGCGTGCACCGCGACGACTGCGCCAACGCCGAGGACCTCAGGGCCCAGGAGGAACGGGTCGTCGAGGTCAGCTGGAAGCTCACCTCGGCCTCCACGTTCCTGGTCGCCATCCAGGTGGAGGCGCTCGACCGGCACAAGCTGCTGGCCGACGTGACCCGGATGCTCTCCGAGGAACGGGTCAACATCCTCTCCGCCACCGTCACCACCACCCGGGACCGGGTGGCGGTGAGCCGGTTCAGCTTCGAGATGGCCGACCCCAAGCACCTGGGGCATCTGCTGGCCGCCGTCCGCAAGGTCGACGGGGTCTTCGACGCCTACCGGGTCACCTCCAACGCCTGAGGCGACCGGATCACGAGAAACGCCCGCCGGCGGGGCCGGCGGGCGTTTCTCGGATGGTGCCGAGGGTCAGGCGTCGGTCAGTGTGAGGTCGGTGATGACGACCTCCTTCTTCGGGTGGCCACCCCCGGCCTGCTGGGCGAACGCCCCGTCGTCACCGGCGGCGGCGACCTCCTTGACGATGTCCAGCCCCCCGGTGAGGGTGCCGAGGACCGTGTAGTTCGGGTCCAGCGGCGAGTCACCGTAGACGATGAAGAACTGGCTGCCGGTGCTGCCCGGCTGCCCGGAGTTGGCCATCGCGATGACGCCCTCCGGGTAGGGCGGGCGCTTGTCGGTCGGCAGGTTCTCCTCGGCGAGCCGGTAGCTCGGGCCGCCGATGCCGTCGGTGTCGCGCCACCCCTTGCCCGATGCGCTCGGGTCGCCGCACTGGAGGACCTTGATCCCCTCGGTGACCAGGCGGTGGCACTTGGTGTTGTCGAAGAAGTCCTCGGCGGCCAGGTGGGCGAAGCTGCCGGCGGTGCAGGGGACGGCGGCGCGGTCGACCCGGGCGGTGATCGGACCCAGGTTGGTGGTGATCGTCAGGGTCTGGACCCCGGTGTTCGGCTGCTCGGCGCCGGGCAGCCCGACATCCTTGATCTGCGGGGGCCGCTGGTCCGTGGGGACCTCGGTGAAGGCGCACTGGACCTGCCCGGCGGCCGGTCCGGCGGTCTGCTCCGGTTCGTCGCCGCCGAACTGGCCGGCCAGCCAGACCGAACCGGCCACCACCAGCACCAGGGCCCCTGCGGCTGCCACGATGGCCTGGGTCTGACGGCGTCTGCGGGCCTTGGCCGCACGTTCGGCCATGTCCTTCTCAAGTCGGGCCCGCGCCGCCGCGCGCTGCCGGTCTCTGGTGGACGTCACGCCTTGATCCTCCTGGACTGCTCGGGCGCCCTCTGGTGCCGCGTGGTCTGCTGGGCCGCCTCGGGCCGATCGGTCCCGGTGCCGGGCCCGGCCTGGTCGAGGTGCCGGTGTGCCCGTCAGCCGGCGTCGGGGCTGGCCGGGGCGGTGTCCTGCCCGGGCTGGCCGACGGTCAGCGTCTGGATCGTCACGTCGGTCTCGGGCTTGACCTTGTTCCCGACGGCATCCTCGACCGTCGGCAGATCACCGATCTTCTCCACCACGTCCAGCCCATCGGTGATCCGACCGATGACCGGGTACGTCGGCTCCTCCGGGTCGAAGTCCTCGAAGAAGAGCAGGAACTGACTGCCGTTGGCACCCGGCGCGGTGCCGATCATCGCCACGGTGCCCTTCGGGTAGGCCGGCTCTCCCTCGGGGGCGGGGCTGGCCGACGCCTCGGGGGTGCCGGTGGGGACGTTCTCGTTGTAGAAGGAGTAGGTGGGGCCGCCGATGCCGGTCCCGCTGGGGTCGCCGCAGCGCAGCGCCCCCTCCTCGGTGATCTCGTGACAGGTGGTGTTGTCGTAGAACGACCGCCCGGCCAGGTGGTCGATGCTCGCCGCGCTGCACGGCGCGACCGCCAGGTCCAGGGCGGCGGTGATCGTGCCCTGGTCGGTGGTGATCGTCATCGGGCGGGTGCCCTCGGTGGGCAGGTCGGCGGTGGGGGGCAGGCCGACGTCCTTGAGGCTGGTGTTGGCGTTGCCGTCCTGCGGCGTCCAGGCGCAGACCTCGTTGTCGAGGGCCGTCTGATCGGTCGGGTCGGAGTCGAACGCACCGAGCGCCCACGCCGAGCCGGCGACGATCAGCGCGAGCACCACGGCCACCCCGACACCGGCCTGGACCTGCCGGCGACGTTTGGCGGTGGCGGCCCGCCGGGCCTGCTGGCGGTCGAGCTTGGCCCGCGCCAGTTTGCGCTGCCGGTCCCTGCTGGAAGCCACCGGTGCACCCCTCTCCTCTACCCTGGTGGTCGCGAGTGGGCGGACGCGCCCGTCGAGTGTCACCGTGCGCCACGCCACACGCCCGCCAGAGTGTACGGGTAACAGCTGGGAAAGTCGTGTACGAGGTGGCGAACCGCCCCCCGGTGATCGGCGTCGCCGCCGGTGCCCCGATCACCGACGGCTAGGCTGCTGAGCGGATGACAGCTCGACGGAAGGGGCGCGGACGTGCTCGTGGCCGGCTTTCCCGCACAGGCCTTCGGCACCAACTGCTACGTGGTGGCTGCCGGGCCGGGGGAGCAGTGTGTGGTGGTCGATCCCGGGATCGGGGTCCTCGACCAGCTCGACGCCCTGCTCGCCGAGCATCGGCTGCATCCGGCGGCGGTGCTGCTCACCCACGGGCACCTCGACCACACCTTCTCGGTGGCACCGGTCTGCGGTGCCCGGGGGATCACCGCGTACGTGCATCCGGGCGACCGGGAGATGCTCGCCGACCCGGCCAAGGGGCTCTCCGCCGACCTCACCGCGCTGTTCGGGGGGCGGCTTCCCTACACCGAGCCGGAGGACGTCGCCGAGCTGACCGACGGGGGCACCCTGCACCTGGCCGGGCTGGAGATCACCGTCGACCACGCCCCTGGTCACACCGGCGGTTCGGTGCTGTTCCGGCTGCCCGCCGGGGAGGACCCGGCCTGGGAGGCCGAGCAACTCTGCCTCTCCGGTGACGTGCTCTTCGCCGGGTCGATCGGGCGTACCGACCTGCCCGGGGGAAGCATGCCGGCGATGCTCACCAGTCTCCGGAAGAAGATCCTCCCGCTGGCCGACGACACCGTCGTCCTGCCGGGTCACGGTCCGGCCACCACGATCGGTCGGGAGCGCGCGACGAACCCGTACCTCGCCGAGGCGTCGGGTGCCCGGGGCGCCGCGCCGACCCGCGGTCTGTGACCTCGGCGGCCCGGACTCCCCGCGCGGCCGGGGTCGGCCGCACCGACACACCTTCGCGTTCGCGCCGGATGGGCGCGGGCGGCGTGAACGGAGCATCGATGAGCAAGCCCACCCCCATCTCCGGGTTCCCGGAGTGGACTCCGCAGCAGCGGATGATCGAGCAGTACGTGCTGGACCGGATCCGCGGCACGTTCGAGCTGTACGGGTTCGCGCCGTTGGAGACCCGCGCGGTGGAGCCCCTCGACCAGCTGTTGCGCAAGGGGGAGACCTCCAAGGAGGTCTACGTGATCCGGCGACTGCACGACGAGGCGGGGGCGTCGGGCGGGGACGACACCCTCGGTCTGCACTTCGACCTCACCGTCCCGTTCGCCAGGTACGTGCTTGAGAACGCCGGGAAGCTCCAGTTCCCGTTCCGCCGGTACCAGATCCAGAAGGTGTGGCGGGGGGAGCGCCCGCAGGAGGGGCGGTACCGGGAGTTCGTGCAGGCCGACATCGACATCGTCGACCGGGACACCCTGGCCCCCCACCACGAGGCGGAGATGCCCCTGGTGATCGGGGACGCGCTCCGGTCGCTGCCGATCCCGCCGGTGACGATCCAGGTCAACAACCGCAAGATCTGTGAGGGTTTCTACCGGGGGATCGGGCTGACCGACCCGGAGGCGACGCTGCGGGCGGTGGACAAGCTCGACAAGATCGGTCCGGCGAAGGTGGCCGACCTGCTCGCCGAGACCGCCGGGGCGAGCCGGTCACAGGCCGAGGCGTGCCTGGCGTTGGCGGGGATCTCCGCACCCGACGCGTCGTTCGCCGACGCTGTCCGAGCCCTCGGGGTCAGTGACCCCCTGCTCGACGAGGGGCTCGCCGAGCTGGTGGCGGTGGTCGAGACCGCTGCCGAGCACGCGCCCGGCCTCTGCGTGGCCGACCTGCGCATCGCCCGGGGGCTCGACTACTACACCGGCACCGTCTACGAGACCCAGCTCGCCGGGTACGAGCGGTTCGGGTCGATCTGCTCCGGTGGCCGGTACGACACCCTGGCCAGCGCGGGTGCTGTCGCGTACCCGGGGGTGGGGATCTCGATCGGGGTGACCCGCCTGCTCGGCCTGCTCTTCGGCGCCGGGGAGCTGTCGGTGTCCCGGTCGGTGCCGACCTGTGTCCTGGTCGCCGTGACCAGCGAGGATCAGCGGGCGGCGAGCAACCGGGTCGCCGAGGCGTTGCGTCGGCGGGGGATCGCGACCGAGGTGTCGCCGAGTGCGGCGAAGTTCGGCAAGCAGATCCGGTACGCCGAGCGGCGCGGGGTGCCGTACGTGTGGTTCCCCGGGGTCGAGGGGGCATCCGACGAGGTCAAGGACATCCGCTCCGGGGAACAGGCGAGCGCGGTGGCGGACCAGTGGAGTCCGCCCGTGACGGACCTGCGGCCGGTGGTGACCTGAGTCGCCACCCCGTCGACGTTACTGGCGCGTACGCCGGATGCGACCTACGGTGGCGTAAGTTACGCCACCGTAGGGAGATCTTCGTGACCGCACTGAGTCAGACCGCCCTGCTCCACGAACTCGAGCCCGTGGTGGAGCGGAACCTCAACCGCCATCTCACCATGGCCAAGGAGTGGTTCCCCCACGAGTACGTGCCGTGGAGCGAGGGACGGACCTTCTCCGGTCCCCTCGGCGGCGAGGCGTGGACCGAGGCGGACACGACCCTGCCCGACGTGGCCCGGACCGCCCTGATCGTCAACCTCCTCACCGAGGACAACCTCCCCGCGTACCACCACCAGATCGCCACCCTCTTCGGTCGGGACGGGGCCTGGGGGACCTGGGTGAACCGGTGGACGGCGGAGGAGGGGCGGCACGGCATCGCCATCCGGGACTACCTGACCGTCACCCGGGCGGTGGACCCGGTGGCCCTGGAGCGGGCCCGGATGGTGCACATGGCCCACGGGTACTCCAACGCCCACGACCACCACATGCTCAACTCCCTGGCGTACGTCTCCTTCCAGGAGTTGGCGACCCGGATCTCGCACCGCAACACCGGCAGGGCCACCGGCGACGCCGTCTGCGACGCCCTGCTGGGCCGCATCGCCGCCGACGAGAACCTGCACATGGTCTTCTACCGCAACCTGCTCGGGGCGGCGTTCGAGGTGGACCCGGACCAGACCATGCAGGCGGTCGCCGACGTGATCACCAACTTCGAGATGCCGGGGGTGGGCATCGAGGGGTTCACCCGCAAGTCGGTGCAGATCGCCCTGGCCGGCATCTACGACCTGCGTCAGCACCGCGACGAGGTGGTGGTGCCGGTCCTGCGACAGTGGGACGTCTTCAACGTCTCCGGGCTCGGCCCCGACGGGCAGGCCGCCCAGGAACGTATCGGCCGACACCTGGACGACCTGGAGAAGGCCGCGGCCCGCTTCGAGGAGAAGCGCGACGCCCGCCAGGCCCGCCTGGCCGCCGCCGCCCGCTGACCCCGGGCCCCGCCCTCGGGGCCGTCCACGACGCAGCACCGGGCCTCGCGCCCGACACCCCGACACCCCGGCCCCGCCGGGTCGACCCCCTGACGGTGGGGGCGCCGACCCGGCGGGGCCGTCGGGTTCTCCGGGGCTGTCGGTTCTCCGGGGCTGTCGGTTCTCCGGGGTCGTGCCGGGTCGCCGGGGGTACCCCCGGGTCGGCCGGGCTCCCCGGTGCGGTCGGGCTGCCGGCTGCCGGTGGTGCGGCGGCCCGGTCGGGTCAGGTCGGGAGTTCCGCCAGGGGGAAGGTCAGGCAAGTCGAGGTGGCGTGGGCGACCAGCCGGGACCGGGAGTCGGTGAGCCGGGCCTCGGCGAGAGCGGTGCGCCGCCCCTGCTGCAGGATCGTCGCCTCGCAGCGCAGCAGCCCCGAGGCGATGGTGACCGGCCGGAGGAACTTCACGTTCAGGTCCACGGAGGTGTAGCCGACCCCGGCTGGCAGGGTGGTGTGCACCGCACAGGCCGCCGCCGTGTCCAGCAGGGTGGAGACGACCCCGCCGTGCACGGTGCCCAGGGGGTTGTAGTGGAACTCCTGGGGCACCAGCTCCACCGCCACCCACCCCTGCCGGGCCTCCATCCGGCTCATCCCGATCAGGTGGATGACCGGGGGCGCGGCGATCTCCCCGTCGATCATCGCCTGGAGGGTCTCCAGGCCACTGCGTCGGCCCAGGTGGTGGGCGTGGGCTGTGGGGTCGGACCAGGAGAAGGTACGGCTGCGCGCCACGTCCTGAGTCTGTGTCATGGACGCAGCCTGCCAGGACGTTGCTGAGTCTGTCAATCAGATCTAGCCTTGGTGGCCATGGAGCCCGAGTCGCTGGACTGGTCGATGGAGAACTGCACCATCGCGCGGGCGATGGAGATCCTCGGAGAGCGGTGGACCCTGGTGATCCTCCGGGAGGTGTTCAGCGGGGTCCGCCGCTTCGAGGACGTCCGGGCCCGCACCGGCATGCCCCGGCAGGTGCTGACCAACCGGCTGGCGATGCTGGTCGAGCAGGGGGTGCTGCGCCGCGAGCCGTACCGGGAGCCGGGCAGTCGGGCGCGGCACGAGTACCGGCTCACCGAGATGGGGCTGGGTCTGGGTCCGGTCCTGATCGCCGTGTTGGACTGGGGGGACCGGCACCTCGCCGACCCGGAGGGCTCCCCGCTCCGGGTCGAGCACCGGGAGTGCGGGGCCGACGTCCACGTCGAACTCCACTGCGAACGGGGCCACCCGATCACCTCCCCCCGCGAGATGGCGCTACGCCCCGGCCCAGGAGCCCACCACCCCCCACCCTGACCCCCCACCCTGACCCCCCCCCACCCCCACCCCCACCCCCCGCTGTCCCGCGTTGATCAAGGGATTTGCGTCATCGACGGCTCGATCTCTGACGCAGATTCCTTGGTCAACAAGGCGGGCCGGGGTGAGGGCGGGGTGGAGTGCAGTGGGGTGGGTGGGGGTTACCAGGTGAAGCCGGCTCCGTAGGAGACGGAGGCCAGAACCTGCTGGCCGGCGCTGTTGGGGTGGAAGTAGTCCCAGGTGGAGAGCTGGTTGAGGGTGAAGGGGTAGCGGAAGACCGCGTTGCCGTCGAAGCGGCAGTTCGACCCGTACGCCGTGCAGGCCTGGGCGAGCTGGGTGTTGTAGTCGACGACCCGCTGCCGTACCCGGTTGCGCCGGTCGGTGTCGGCCTGGCTGGTGGAGGTCGGGTTGGCCAGGAGTGACTGGCAGATGCCGAAGAGGGACCAGGCGCTGCGGGCGCCGGTGCTGTCCTTGCCCACCGACCAGAGGCGGTGCACGTCAGGGATGCTGATCACCAGCACCCGGGCCTGGGGTAGGCCACTGCGGAGGCGGTTGAGGGCCGCGTCGATGTTGGCCCGGAAGGTGGCCGTCGAGGTCATCGCCGACTCCGTACCGGTGCAGGCGTCGTTGGCCCCGATCAGCAGGGTGACGTACCCGGCTCCCTGGCTGACCGCCGTACCGGCCTGACCGGCCATGTCCGCGGACTTCGCCCCGGTGCGGGCGGCGTTGTGGTTGCGCCCGGAGATGGCCGGCTCCAGGGCGCGGATGCGCAGGTAGTGGCTGTTGACGGCGGAGTTGTCGCCGGTGGAGAAGGAGCGGGCGGTGCAGTCGACGTACCACCCGCAGGCGTTGAATCCCCTGGTGATCGAGTCTCCGAGGCTGGTCATCGAGGTGGGGGCCGCCTGGGCGGTCGGGGGGCCGGCGGCGGCGGGGTCGGCGAGGGTGAGGGGGAGTAGGGCGGCGCAGGCGGTGACGAACGCCAGGGCGCGGCGGGACAGGGGCATGGTGGCCTCCGGTTCGCGGGTGCCGGGACGAAACACGGTGACCAGATGGTATTGATAACTGTCTGTGTCCACAATGTTTCTGTTAGGTCACTCCATGCGGGGGAGGTGGGGAATGGTATGGATCAAGGGTCTTGTTAACGATCTTAAATATGTGAATACTTTACCGAGAAGTGGCCGGTTTCCCCAGACCCGCCGCATTCACCCCCTTTGGGCATGTCCTCCCCGGTGTGCCCGACTCTCCCCTCCGGAGGTACACAGATGCGACCCACGAGGTCCACGTTCCGCCGTGCCGCCACCGTCGTCGCTGCCGGCACCCTGGTCGCCGGCGTGCTGGCCGGCGCACCCGCCCAGGCCGCGACGAC
>NZ_JBEPEQ010000102.1:0-20823 GCF_040300925.1 Micromonospora sp. NPDC000207 | reverse complement strand
GGACCGTCGTCGGCGCCCGCAGCAGGGTGAGGGCGTCGCCCCGCAGGAGGTCGGCGACGCTGGCGGTCCGCCACGACCGGGACTCGGCCCCGGCAGGGGGCCAGACCCCACCGCCGGTCAGGGTGACCAGCCCCGTCGCCGCCCGTCGCAGTCGACCCCGCACCTGGTACGCCGTCTCGGCCAGCTCGTCGGGCTCCGCCGCGACCGGGACGGCCCGGACGTGGCGGGCCGGACTGAGATCCACCGCCTCGTCCAGCAGGTCGATCACGGCAACGGCCTGCGCCACCCCCTGGACCGGGTCGAAGGCGTCCGGGTGCCTGTCGAAGTCACGCCACGCCCCGACCACCAACTCCCGGACCGTCGACCACCCCGTCGACGAGTGTCGACCGTCGGTCTCGTCGCCGGTGCGGGACTCCGGCCCGGCGGCGTCCACCATCAGGACGGTCGACGGGAGGGCGGCCTGCGGGTGCTGTCGTTCGAGGATCCACAGGTGCAGACCGATGTGCAGGGGAACGGCCACCCCGGGAGGCAGGCCGACCACGGCGCGCAGCGCCCCCCGGCGGACCATCTCGGCCCGGATCCGCCGCCCCGACGGCCGCAGCGCCGCACCCGGTGGCATGAGCAGGACCGCCCGTCCCCCCTCGGTCAGGTGCCCGAGGCAGTGCTGCACCCACGCCAACTCCGACTCGCCCTTCGGCGGCAGCCCGAACACCCACCGGGAGTCGTACGCCAGATCCTCGTGCCCCCACTCCCGATGACCGTACGGCGGCGCGCAGAGCACCGCGTCCGCGACCGACGCCGCGAAGGCGTCGTCGCGCAGACTGTCCCCGACCCGGACCCGCACCACCGTCCCGGCCTCGGCGTCGGCGACGGTGAGGCGGGCGGCGGCGTGGGCGGCGAGCGCCTCCACCACGTCCTGACCGGACACTTCCCGCGAACCCTGCCCGAGGGCGGCCAGCAACAGGCCACCCATCCCACAGGCAGGATCGAAGACCCGACCCGGGTACGCCTCCCCGGCACCTCTGAGCAGCGCAGCCATCAGGTCGGCGACCGGCGGCGGTGTCCGGTACGCCCCACCGCCCCGGCTGTCACCCCCCTCGCCCTCTGCCAACACCTCCAGCGTCTGCCCCGGCCCCTCCTCGACGAGGCACCGCAGCACCGCCCGGACCAGTCCGGCGTCGTCGGGTGAGAGGTCCGTTTCCCCGGCACCGGGGATGTCGACGGGGTACGAACGGGCCGTCTGGTTCCCCCAGGTGGACAGCCGGTCCTCGGCGAGGTCGACGGCCCTGACCGTCTCGGTGTCGGGAAGGCGACTAGCCGCCACCACCAGGGGGAGGAGTCTGGTTCGGTGGGCGAGTTCCGGTGCCTCGCTGCGCAGGGCGTTGCGCAGGTCGTCGGCGGGGGAGCCGTCCGGCAGCTGTCCCCGCCCGGCGAGCCAGGCCCGGACGGCGCTCAGGTCGTAGGCGGGGCTGGTCTCCGTCCCGCCCGACGGGGCGGGGAAGTCGGGATGCCGCCGCCGCCAGTTGCTCACTGTGGCCCTGGTGACACCGGCCAGCCGAGAGATCTCGGCGGCGGTCACACGGGCGGGCGGAGGCATCGGTTTCCTGTCGGAGGGCTGTCGTTGAGCGGTGACCATACACTAACCGCCAACCGGTTTCGCTGTTTGACACAGCTTTCAGCCGTGCTAGTTTGCTCCCGCCGCAGTGCGACTCTCCATGTGGGACAGTGCTCGGTCCGCCAGTAACGGCACGGGGAGCAACGGAGGGTTCGTCGAGGTGTACACCGCCAGCAAGAACCGTGCGCAGGGCCGGGAGGGTTGGTCGGTCATCTTCCGGCACCCGGGCAGGCTCGTCCTCGGTACCGATCAGCCCGGCCGCAATGTCTGCTACGGGCTCGGCACCACCGATGAAGCTGAGGCGGACCTCCTGGTCAGGCAGCTCAACGAGATCCTGCGGGCGCCGCAACTCTGGGAACCGGGCGCGCGGGTCCACGCCGAGGCCCATCTTGACCCCCGGGTCATCGAGATCTTCTACGGAAGCAGGGGCGGCGGGCACCTCGACTTCGCAGGCGTACGCGAACACCTGCTTCCGCTGCCCACCGCAGCCGACGGCTACCGGACCGTCATGATGCTCGGCACGACCGGTGCCGGCAAGACGACTGTGGTACGCCAGCTGCTCGGCACGAATCCGGAGACCGAGCGCTTCCCGTCGACGTCGACGGCGAAGACGACCGTCGCCGACACCGAACTGATCATCAGTGCTGACCAGACGTACCGGGCGGCGGTGACGTTCACGCCTCGTGCCGAGTTGGTCGGCTACCTGGCCGACAACGTGTCGGCAGCAGGGTTGGCGGCGTTCGCCGGCAAGGGCGACACCGAGGTCATCCGCCAGATCCTCGACCACGTCAACCAGCGTTTCCGGTTCAGCTACGTGTTGGGTCGCGCCACCGTGCCGAACGCCGACGACCTGGCCGACGACGACGAGGATGCCGACGAGGACATCGACCCCACCGAGTACGGCCGGGTCAACATGGAGTTGACCCAGCAGGTGTTGTATCGGGCGGTGCGCTCGGTCCGAGTGCTCGTCGCACGGCATGCCGGCGCGATCCGTGACGAGTTCGACTCCAGCAACGAGGACGAACAGGTCGTCACCGAGTACATCGAAGAGAACCTCGACACCGAGCTGCGGAACTCCGAGGAGTTCGACGACATCGTCGACTCGCTGATCGACGAGATCGAGAAGCGGTTCTCGACGTTGGACGTCGGTGAACTGCGCCGCAACGAGGAGGGCTGGCCGATCAGCTGGTCCTGGAGCACGCCCGACCGAGTGGCGTTCATCAAGAACGTCACCAGGTTCTCCAGCAACTACGCGCCGCTGTTCGGCCGCCTGCTCACCCCACTCGTCAACGGCATCCGCGTCAGTGGTCCGTTCGTACCCGACTGGGCCGACCAGCCGGCCCGGCTCGTCCTCGTCGACGGCGAAGGTCTCGGCCACACCCCGAAGTCGGTCGCCACCCTCTCGACCCATGTCGCCACCCAACTGGAGAAGGTCGACGCCGTCCTGCTCGTCGACAACGCCACCCAGCCGATGCAGGCGGCACCGGTGGCGGCGCTCAAGGGCATCGCCGTCTCGGGCAACGCCCCGAAGCTGCACTTCCTCTTCACCCACTTCGACCAGGTCAAGGGTGACAACCTGCCCACCTTCTCGGCCCGGGAGGAGCATGTCCTCGCCTCGGTCGAGAACGTCCTGAGTGCGATCGGCGACGACCTCGGCCCGGCGGCGGAGCGAGTCCTGCGTCGTCGCCTCGACCACGCCCGGTTCTTCGTCGGCGGGATCCACGAGCCGCTCAAGGCAAGCAAGAAGTCGGGCGGACGCTCCATCCAGGAGTTGCAACGACTGGTCGCGGTCCTGGCTGCCCCGCAGGAGGCGGCCGACGTCGGGGAGAGCCGCCCCGTCTACAGTCGGATGAACCTCGCCCTGGCGGTGGTCGAGGCGGCGAGCACCTTTCACCTGATCTGGGGCGGACTGCTCGGGATCCACCGGCACCCGGATGCACCCCCCAAGGAGCACTGGGCTCGGATCAAGGCGCTGAGCCGTCGTCTGGCGGAAGGCTGGTCCGACGAGTACGGCGGCCTGCAGCCGGTAGCCGACCTGCGCAACCAGCTGCAGAACCAGCTCTACCACATGGTGCAGCGGCCGGTCCGGTGGGATCAGGGCGAGCCGGGCGACGACGAGAAACAGGTCATCTTCGACGAGCTCTCGAACGCACTGACCAAGAGGCTGTTCGCCCTGACCCGACGCCGGATCCAGGACGACCCGGAGGCGGCCTGGCGGGCGGCGTTCCGGCAGAGCGGGACCGGATCCACCTACGAGCGCGCCCGCATCATCGCCGCCGACGTCTTCGGAAGAGGCGCTCCCGTCCCCGCCGTGAGCACTTCCGCCGAACAGCATCGCTTCCTCGAAGACGTCCGGGACATTTTCGAGGAGGTGGCACAGGAACTCGACGTCGTTCTGGAGTGACTATCGACAACGCTCGACAGCCTCCGCCGTGGCCTTCTGAGCGCGCTTGACCCCGCCCCTACGTCATGGTTCTGACTGTGGGGCATGAGGCTCGTTCCCGTCGCGTATCTGGCGTCCTACCTGCTGTCCGTGCTCGGCAACTCGATCGCCGGGGTGGCGCTGCCGCTGATCGTCCTGCAGGTCACCGGCAGTGTCCTCGGCACGGGGATCGTCGCCGGGGCGACAGCGATCCCCGCCGTGTTCGCGGGCCTGTTGATGGGGGTGGTGATCGACCGGATCAACAGGCGTACGTCGTCGGTGGTGACCGATCTCGTGTCGGCGGGGGCGATCGCCGCGCTGCCGTTGATCGACATGGTCTCGGGGTTGAGTCTGGGCTGGTTCGTCCTGTTCGGGATCGTCGGGTCGCTCGGTGACGTGCCCGGGTTGACCGCCAGGGATGCCCTGCTTCCCGCCGTCGTGCGGCACTCGGGGGTCGCCTCGGAACGGCTGATGGGCGTCCGGGAGGCCCTGGGCGCTGTCGGGCTGCTGCTCGGCCCGGCGGCTGCCGGGACCCTGATGGTGTTGTTCGACGGGTCCACGGTTCTGTGGATCACTGCGGCGACGTCGCTGGCCGCGGCCCTGTTGACGCTGCTGATCCCGGGGCGGGTCGGGGCGGTGGTCACCGCGGGCGGGGTCGCGGCGGAGGTGACCGGGAGCGGCTGGGGGCAGCTTCGTGACGGCTGGCGGGTGCTGCTGCGGAGTCGGTTCCTGGTCGTCACGACGGTGCTCAGCTTCACGTCGGTGATCGTCCTGGCCGCCCTGCAGGGGCTGATCCTGCCCGTCTACTTCACCCTCGCCGAGCGGCCGGGCCTGCTCGGTTTCGTCCTCACCGCCCTCGCCGCCGGGATGCTGGTCGGCGGCTCGCTCTTCGCGGTCGCCGGCACCCGTGGGCGACGACGGACGTGGTTCCTCGTCGGGCTGGTCGGCAACGCGTTCGGGTTCGGGCTGGTCGCCTCGCTCTCCTCGGTGTGGCTGGTCTTCGGGGGCGCGTTCGTCGTCGGACTCTCCAGCGGGGTGTTCGGGAGCCTGATCGGGGTGCTGATGATCGAGCGCATCCCGGAACAGATGCGGGGACGGATCATGGGTACGCAGAACGCGTTCGTGACCGCCGCCCCGGCGATCGGGATCGTCGCCGCAGCGGTCCTCACCGAGTACGCGGGAGTGAACGTCGCCGCTGTCGCGCTCACCGGCGTGTGGCTCGTCGCGCTGGCCCTCGGTCTGTTCGCGCCGTCTCTGCGTACCCTCGAACCGGAGCCGGCGGAGGTCGGCGAGGCGGGGAGGGTGGTGGTGGGGCGTGCGTAGCGGGGAGCTGGCGCGACTCGCCGGGGTCACCGTCCGGGCGTTGCGCCACTACCACCAGGTGGGGGTCCTCGCGGAGCCCGACCGTGGCAGCAACGGCTACCGCAGCTACGACGTGCACGACCTGATCAGGGTCGTCCGGATCAAGCGCCTGGCGTCGGTGGGGATACCGCTGGAGCGGATGCCGGACCTGCTCGACGACGCTGCGGTGGACGGGGGAGGGCTCCTGGACGAGCTGGCCGACGAGCTGACGGAGCAGATCGACAGGCTCACCGCACAACGTGACCTGATCATGCGGCTCCGGGCCCACGACGCGGCACCGGACCTTCCCCCGGAGCTGGCACCGTTCCTCGCCGTCTTCGCGGCCACCGGGCTGTCGCCGCAGCTCACCAGGCTCGACCGGGACCAGTCGGTGCTGCTGGCGCACCTCGTCGGAGACGAGGGCATGCCGCACCTCGCGCGCGTCTACGAACAGATCAGCACCTCCACCCTCGCACCGGCGGTGGTCGAGCTCGCGACCCGGTTCGACAGGCTCGGACCGGCCACCACCGAGGAGGAGATCGAGGAACTGGTCGACGCCTTCGTGTCGGCCTTCGGACCGGTCCTCGACGGTCTCTTCGAAGAATCGGCACCTCCCGGCCTCAGCAGGTCCGGGAGCCTGCTCACCGAGTACACGACGGACGTCCTCAACGAGCAGCAGCGGCACACCCTGACCCGGCTCGCGGCGGCACTCGAAAAGGATTGACCGGGTGGAGCCCTGACGTCACGCCCGCTCTCGGGGCACCCGGTGCAGGGTCACGGCGTCGAGCCGACCGTCGGTCAGGTCGGCGGTGAGGTACGTCGCGTGGGGCTGGCGGCGGCGGTCGGTCGGCGAACCCGGGTTGAGCAGACGCAGGCCGCCGGGTGCCTCGCTGTCCCACGGGATGTGGGAGTGCCCGAAGACGAGCAGGTCGCAGTCGGGGAACCGGGCCGCGCACCGCCGCTCCCGGCCAGCGGCCGGGCCGGTCTCGTGCACCACGGCGAGACGCAGTCCGGCCAGGTCCGCACGGGCGATCTCCGGCAGCCGGGTACGCAGCTCCGGGCCGTCGTTGTTGCCGTGGACGCCGATCAGCCGGGCGCTGCGCCGCTCCAGGTCGTCGAGCAGCGCCGAGCTGACCCAGTCGCCGGCGTGGACGACCACGTCGGCGGCGTCGACGGCGGCCCACAGCTGCGACGGCAGGTCGCGGGCGCGTTTCGGCAGGTGGGTGTCTGCCATGATGACCAACCGCACCCGGTCAGGGTAACCGCGCCCCGGCCACTGTTCGCCCGGTGTGCGGGAGGGGTCGCCGGCTTTCGCTACTCTTCGCGTCGGAGGTCTCACCGGTCGGCCACGCCGGTGGTCGGCTCGGTCTCGCGTACTGGTTCGTGACAGCCTCTACCGGTGGGAGGTCAGCGCTGATGAAGTGGTCGGGCAGCATGGCGCCGGACGGCGAGACACCGCCGGCGCAGGTACGGCGGGTCACGTCGGTGCCGGAGGCGGGTGAACTGGCCCGCCGGTTGCAGGTGTCCGGGCGGCGGTGGCCGGTGGTGGTGGTGACCAGCCCGGCGGGGTACGACGATCCCTTCGGCGACCCCGACGAGATCAAGACCGCCGTCGGTGACCTCGCAGAGGTGGCGTTGATGCCCACCGGCGAGGTCTCCTGGGCGTTCTCGCGGGAGATGCCCCCGGCGACCCAGGTGTACGGGGGTGCGGGGCGGGTCTACCCGGTCGACATGGGGTGGGTGAACTTCCCCGAGCGGAGTCGACTCCGGTTCGCCTACTCGCCGCAGGACCGTCGACGGATCACCGACCAGTTGATCAGCGACGCGTTGCAGGCGGCGTTGGCGGCCGGGCTCGTGGAGCAGCGCCCCACCCGTGCCACAGTCGCCCAGCGGTCCGGCCGGGTGCAGGGGACGATCGGAGGGTCGCGGGCGTTCGTCACCCTCGACGACTCGTCGTTGGCGATGGTGTGGGAGGAGTTGACGGTCCCCGGGGTCGCCCTGGACCGGATCCTGGTCAAGGGACAGTCGGTCACGGGTGGGTTCGACCCGGCCTCGCGGCGGCTCGACCTCCGTGGCGGGCTGCGGTTCGTCGACCCCGCCGACGCGCTGGCCGGGGTGGGGGAGGCGTACCAGGTCGGTGACGTGGTCCTGGCCGAGGTGACGACCCTGCACGACGACCGGGTCACTGTCCGGCTCCTCCCGGGTCTGGCCGTCGACGTGCCCCGGGATGCGGTGACCAGCAACCCGAACGACCAGCTGCGCAACCTGTTCAGCGTCGGGGAGGTCGTGACCTGCCGTCTCGTCGGGGTGGAGCCGGTCCGGCTGCGTCTGGACGACGTCGACGACGAGGAGGTCCCGGCCGCCGCGCCGAGCCTGCTGCCGGGCGGTCCGTCCTGGCTGCGGCCACCGGACCCGGAGACCGCGCTCGACCCCCAGGTCCGTGCCCGCCCTGTCGCGGACACCCCACCCGCCCCGCCGACCCACGGCCCGGCGACCACCCCGGGCGCCCCGGCCACCTCCGGTGGCGTCCCGAGGGGCGCGTCGCCGCGTCCCATGCCACCGCCGGGACGGCGGGCGGCCCCCGTCGCCCGGCCCGCACCGGTGGTGGCCCCCCGCCAGCCGACCCCGCTCGACGTGCGGATGTACACGGCGGCCCAGCAGGCCGCGACCATGCGACCCGCCCCGACCGAGTCCGCCGACCCGGTGCCGGGGGCCATCAGGGTCCCGGCCGCCGACCAGGCGAGGTTCGCCCAGCTGACCAGGCAGTTGGCAGCTGAGAAGGCGGCTCTCGGGCAGGTCAGGAAGGAGTTGGACGCCGAACGGTCGACCCGTCGGGCCCTCGGCGACGACCTGTCGGGCCTGCGGACCCGGGCGGCCGAACTGGAGGACGAGATGGTCTCGGCGCGTCGGACCATCGAGAGCCTGCAGACCCGCTACCGCAAGGCCGACCAGGCGCGGCAGAAGCTGACCAAGGAGCTGAAGAGTCTCCAGAGCCGCACCGAACAGG
Organism: Micromonospora sp. NPDC000207; assembly: GCF_040300925.1. NCBI lineage: Bacteria > Bacillati > Actinomycetota > Actinomycetes > Micromonosporales > Micromonosporaceae > Micromonospora > Micromonospora sp. NPDC000207. The sequence goes on along the minus strand of NZ_JBEPEQ010000102.1, from coordinate 12,438 downwards.
CGGCAACGGACGGTCCGCTCTTCCTCGACCCGCAGGAGCAGTTCCGGCACGAGGTGCTGGTGGAGTGGGCGCAGCGGATCCCGGCGGCGGACAAGGCGGCCAGGCCACTCGCCCCGTACGAGGTGGGCGGCAGGTTCCTGGACTCCATCGAGAAGGTGGGGGGTGTCAGCCGGGCGAAGGTGGTGGCAGTCGTGGTGGAGGTGCTGACCGGCCAGGCACAGAACCTCGACGGGCGGGATCTGCACCGGCTGCGGACCGGCAGCGCGGGCAGCCCGTACGTGCGCCGCGACGACGACGCGATCTGCTGGCGGGTGGCGTTGCAGCGGGAGTCGGCCGCCGCCCGCCGGTTGCACTACTGGCAGATCGGCGACCGGTACGAACTGTCGCGGGTCGTGCTCCACGACGACTACCAGCCCTGACCGGTCGGCCGGAGGCGGGCGGCGCGACGGGACGGGCGTGGCGCTACAGGCGCGCCAGGATCTCGGCCTTCTTGACTGCGAACTCCTGTTCGGTCAGGACGCCCGCCTCCCGGAGCTGACCGAGAAGGCGAAGCTGCTCCAGGGGGTCGGGTGCGGCCGCCGACGCCGGGGGCGCGGACGTGTCGGCTCCGGTGTGGAACGGGGACGTCGAGGGGGAGAGGTTCTCGTAGACCCGGGTCTGCGACCGCTTCTGGGCTAGCAACCGGGCATCGTGTACGGCCCTGTTCAGGATGGACAGCGCCTGCTGCGGTTCGGGGACGTCCTCCAGGACCGCCCATTCGATGCCGTACGGGCGCTGCACCTGCACGAGGATGTTCCCGACCCCACGGCTCTTCTGCACGATGGACTGCCGCAGGTCGATGTCGACCACGTCGGCGATCGGCACCTGCTGTCCCCGGGTGGACAGCATGCCCTTCTCCACGAACAGGAGGGTCGCCGTCAGGCTGTAGCGCCCGCCGCCGAAGCCGGTGACCGGGTTCCCCTTCGCCGCCCAGAGCACGCCCGGGTCGGGCGTCGGGGCGGGCTGCGGTGCCGGACCGGATCCGGGGTGGTCGTTCGGTGTCACAGCGACGACCGGGGGGTGCGGTGCCGTCATGGTGGTGGGTGGCCGTACGGCAGGCAGGTTCGCCGGTCCGGACACGGACACCGGTGCCGGGGCGTCGTCGACGAAGAGCTGCCATCCGGGTGGGGGCGGCGGCCAGGAGGGGTCGGGCTGCCACCCGGCCGGTGGTAGCCACCCCTCCGGCGCGTCGGGCCAGCCCGGAGGGGTGTTGAAGCGTGTCGCCATGAGCCTGTCGTGCCTCCGCGTCGGTGATCGCCTCGCAGAGCTTAGTCACCGGGGTACCGGGCGCGGTTCCGCCGAATGACCCATCCGACCCGGTGGTGCGGCTGGTCCGGGGCGTCACCCGTCGCCGAGGGTGGCGCGCAGGCGGCGTCTGACGCCGCTGGTGGCTCGGTGGCGCAGCTGGGAGAGGAGGTCGTCGCGGCCGTCGGTGCGTCGGCTGAGGGCGTCGGCGTGGCCGAGCATCCCGACGATGGTCTCGATGGCGGCCTGGAGGACCTGTCCCTCGTCGAGGTCGTCGGGGGACCGGGCGTGGCGGACGGTGGTAGGCCGCAGGTCGTCGAGGTCGCCGACCACCTGGCAGGGGTAGTCCCGGAGTGCGGTGATCTGCGCTTCGGCGAGGTCCGTCACCCAGTCGGCCCGGTCCAGGCCGACGCCGAACCGGACGTCGTTGCGGCGGTGCTTGAGCACCGCGTTGACCAGGTGCCGCTGGACCACCCTCTGGTACGGCGTCCGGTGCGGGTACCTGTCGCCGAGGGCCTGGTTGACCCGGCGCAGGACCTCGATCTCGGCCGCCCCGAGGGAGGTGTTCGAGGTGGGGGCGTCGAGGGTGCAGATTCCGGCCGGGATGCCCAGGGCGGCGGCGAACCGGTTCCACAGGACCTCGTGCGGGGTGCCGGAGGGGGGAACGGTGACCAGGTGGCGTCGGGTGGCGGGGACCAGGTCCCCCCAGCGGCGCAGCATCCGGGTGGGGGTGTGGTGGTCCCAGAAGCTGTCGAACCTGCCGTCCTGCACCGCCCGGAGGAAGGACTCGAACCGCCAGGTGCTGCGGGCGCGTACGCTCTGCTGCCACATCGACGGCAGGGTCCGCCACAGGTCCCGTCCGGCGACCACCACGTGCACCTGTGCGGGTTGGAGGCTGGTCACCGCGCGGGCGGCCTGCGCGGCGGTGGCCGCCCCCAACCCCTCGTTGCTGACGATCACGTCACCGGGCCACCGGGCGGCCCCGTCCACCAGCCGGTCCCAGGTCCAGCCGCCTGCGGGGTCCCGCCAGGTGACCTCCCGCAGGTCGGTCATGGCCTGGTCGTGGGCGGCGGCGGTGCCGGGCAGGAGGATCCCGGCGCGTTTGAGTGCCGCGCGGTTTCCCCAGAGCACGTCCTGCACGTAGGTGCTGCCGGTCTTGGGTGCTCCGACGTGCAGAAAGACGCGTCTGGCCATGGTGCCTCCCCGGGTCGGTCACGCCCGTGGGCGTGACCGGGTGGCACACGGGCGTCGGCCGAGCGGCCGATCGCGGGTCACCGTATCGGGTGTGGTTCCGTCGGTTGTTAACTGACGGACAATCCTGGATGACGATCTCCGTACCGTGGGCGGTCCGCACCGGGCCGGGCTCGGGACCGGCCTCAGACGTCGATGAAGGTGTAGGTGAAGCCCCGTTCGGCGCGGTGGACGTATCCGGCGGCGGGGAACGGGAAGTGGGCGGGGACCAGCAGGTCGCCGGAGTCGGCGACCCGTTCGAGGAGGCGGCGGCGCTGGACGGCGGAGTCGTCGGGCAGCACGCAGTGGCTGACGCTCCACTCGGGGCGTTCCAGCTGCACCCCGTGGTGGACCATGTCCCCGGCGAAGAGGGCGCGTCGGCCTGCGGACTCCACCACGAGGTAGACGTTGCCGGGTGTGTGGCCGAACGCGGGGACCAGGTGGATCTCGGGGGAGAGGACGTGGTCGGCGTCGACCAGGTCGAGGACGCCCGCGTCGCGCAGCGGCAGGATGCTGTCGGCGAGGTAGTCGCCGGTCTGTCGGATCACCGCCGCGCCCTCGGGGCCGGTCCACCAGTCGAACTCCTCTCGGACGAGGAGATAGCGGGCGTTCGGGAAGGTCGGTACCCATCCGCCGGCGCCGTCGGCGGAGGTGGCGAAGCCGACGTGGTCGAGGTGCAGGTGGGTGAAGACCACTGTGTCGACGTCGTCGAGGCAGACCCCGGCCCTGGCGAACTGCTCCAGGAACGGCCTGTCGGTCCGGTCGTACACCCCGGCGTTGCGGGGTTTGCCGTTGCCGCCCCCGGCGTCGACGAGGATCAGCCGGTCCTTCGTCTTGAGCAGGTGGGCCTCCTGGTTGAGGCGGATCCGCCCGTCGTGGGTGAACGGCTCCCGGGTGTAGAAGGCGTCCTCGGTCCAGGACTCCGTCCGAAGCTGGGGGAAGAAGTCCGTCGGAAGTGGGAAGTAGTCGACCTCCCGGATCGGGAATACCTCGACGTCGCCCACCCGGAAGGACCAGAGGGGGCCTTCGCCGCCGCCGGTGTCGACCCAGTAGGGCGCTGTGGGGTCGGGGTGCTGATCAGTGGCGCTCACGAGCTTCCCCGCCGACCTAGCCCTGCCGGACGCTGCCGGTGCCGTCGACGGTCTGGTCCACCTGTGGATTGCCCCGGTAGGTGACCGATCCGCTGCCGTCGACGTCCGCCTTCAGCGCCCCGCTGGCCTGCACCTCGGCCTTGCCCGAGCCCCTCACCGTCACGGTGGCCCGCTCACTGGCCAGCTCGTACGCGGCGTACCTGCCGGACCCGCCGACGGTCACCGTCTGCTGCGCGGCCCGCCCGGCGGTGGTGACGGTGCCCGACCCGTCGATCTCCACCGTCAGCGCCTGGGCGTCGAGGTTGCGGGCGTCGATCCGCCCGGAGCCCCTGGAGGTCAGTGCCGGGCTGGCGGTGCCGGTCAGGTCGACCTCGGCGCTGCCGGAGCTGTCCACGATCACCGAGGTCAACGCGGGGACGGTCAGCTCGTAGCGCATGTCGCCCCGGAGGTTGGCACCCCGGTTCTTACCGAGGATGAGGACGCCGTCGGTGGACCTGGTGGTCATCTTGTCGATGGTGTTCTCCCCGGCGGTCACCGACAGGCGCGGTGTGTCGCCGAGGGTGACGACGAGGGTCCCGGAGGTGGTCAGGACGACTGTCGTCACCGCGTCCACCTCACGTTCCTGGGTGACCGGGTCACCGGCGGGCCCGGCTATTCCGCACCCGGTCAGGGCGACTCCTCCCACGGCGGCGACGACGATCGGGGCGGCGAGACGGCGGAGCAGCATCGGGACGTTCATGTCTCCATAGTTGATCACGGTGTCCAGGCCGGTGTCCACCGATCGGTGGACAACCACTGTCGGTGCACCGGTCGTACCGGGTCACGATCGTGGCGACGATCATGGAGACATGAGTGACTCGCTGGCTGTGCGCGTACGCGGTCTGACCAAACGGTACGGGAGCAACAACGCCGTCGACGGCGTCGACCTGGACATCCCGACCGGCCAGATCTTCGCCCTGCTCGGGCCCAACGGGGCCGGCAAGACGACGACGGTGGAGATCCTGGAGGGCTACCGGGACCGCACCTCCGGCGAGGTCTCCGTGCTGGGCCAGGACCCGCAGCGGGCCGACCGTCGGTGGCGCTACGGCCTCGGGATCGTCCTGCAGGAGGCGTCGGACCTCAGCGAACTCACCGTCCAGGAGACCGTCCGGCACTTCGCCCGCTACTACCCCAACTCCCGTGACCCCGACGAGGTCGTCTCGAAGGTGGGTCTGGCGGAGAAGGCCAAGTCCCGGGTCAGCACCCTCTCCGGCGGCCAGCGTCGGCGCATCGACGTCGCCGTCGGCATCGTCGGCAACCCCCGGCTGCTCTTCCTCGACGAGCCGACCACCGGCTTCGACCCGCAGGCCCGCCGGCAGTTCTGGGACCTCATCCGTTCGCTGACCACGGAGATCGGTACTACGATCCTGCTCACCACGCACTACCTGGAGGAGGCCGAGAACCTCGCCGAGCGGGTCGCGGTGATCGCCAAGGGCCGGGTCGTCGCCGACGGTGACCCCAGCACCCTCGGCGGACGGGCCGAGGCGAAGGCGGTCGTCTCCTGGCTCGACGGCGACGAGCAGCGCACCCGCGAGTCGGACGACCCCGGCGCCGTGATCGCCGAGCTGACCACCCGCTTCGGCGGTACCGTGCCGGGACTGACGGTGAGCCGCCCCAGCCTGGAGGACATCTACCTCGACCTGATCGGGAGCGACAAGTCATGACCACCACCGACACCGACCGGCCCGCCACCACCGCCGGCAGGGACCCCTCCACGCTCGGCCTCGGACTGCACCGGGGCGTCATCGAGCTGAAGCAGTTCTTCCGCGAGTGGGACAACGTGGTCTTCACCTTCGCGTTGCCGATCGTCCTGCTCGCCCTGCTCGGCTCCCTGTTCAGCGGGGTCTACGAGGGCAGCGACGTCACCTCGGCGCAGTACTTCGTACCCAGCATGATCGCCGCCGGTGTCGCCTCGGCGACCTTCGTCAACCTCGGCATCAGCATCGCGGCGGACCGGGACGACGGCACGCTCAAGCGGCTGCGCGGGGTGCCGATGCCCAAGGCGGCGTACTTCCTCGGCAAGGTCGTCATGGTGCTGGTCATCTGCGTCGCCGAGGTGATCATCCTGATCGGCCTGGGCATGATCCTGTTCGACGTGACGCTGCCGACCGACCCGGGCAAGTGGCTCACCTTCACCTGGGTGTTCCTGCTCGGCGTGGTCGCCTGCTCCTTCCTCGGCATCGCGGCGAGCAGCCTGGCCCGCACCGAGCGCAGCGCGGGCGCGGTGATGAACCTGCCCTACATCGTGCTGGCCTTCGTCTCCGGCATCTTCTTCACCCCGATCAGCGCCCTGCCCGACGCGTTGGCCCAGTTCGGTGCGCTCTTCCCGCTGAAGTGGATGGCCCAGGGGTTCCGCTCGGTCTTCCTGCCCGACACGATCCTGCCGCAGGAGATCGTCACCAGCACCTGGGAGCACGACCGGATCGCGTTGGTCCTCGGTGCCTGGTGCGTCGGCGGCCTGATCCTGTGCCTGACCACCTTCCGCTGGCGGGGCCGGCGGGAACGGTAGTCGATGTCACGTCAGCCGAGCGGTCTGTTGCGCTCCCACCTCTGGGACGGGTACTTCGTCCTGGCCGGGGGCGCCACCCTCGCCTTCGTCGCCACCGCCGACCACGAGCCGGCGGTGGCGCGGGCGTGGGCGACGGCCAGCCTGTTCGGCCTCGCCCTCTGGTACGTCTGCTACGGGCGTCGGCTGATCCGCGAGGAGGTCGAGGACCGGCGTTCGTACGTCTACTTCGCCGGTGCCGCGGTGTTCTTCGTACCCGCGGTGGTGCTCGTCACCGCCGCCTCGTACGCGCTGCTGGTGCTCTGTCCGCAGGCGTTCATGCTGATGCGGACGGTCCCCGCGATCGGGGTGGTGGTGGCGTTCAACGTGACCGACGTGGTCGCCGCGCACCTGGACACCCGGGACTGGGCCGACACCGCCCGGGGTCCCCTCCCGGTGGCCCTGATGGTGATCGTCGGGTCGGCGGCATTCGGCAGTTGGGCGCGGCAGGTCTCGGCGCAGAACGAGGAGCGGGCCCGGTTGATCGCGCAGCTCGACGGGTCCCGCGCCGAGGTGGCCCGGCTCTCCCACACCGCCGGGGTGCTCGCCGAACGGCAGCGCCTCGCCGGCGACGTACACGACACCGTGGCGCAGGGGCTGACCAGCATGATCATGCTCATCCAGGCCGCCGCTGCCGAGATGGACCGCGACCCCGGGCAGGCCCGACGTCACCTGGACCTGGCCCTGACCTCCGGACGGGACAACCTGGCCGAGGCCCGCGCCCTGGTCGGCGCCCTCACCCCCACCGGCCTGGCCGGGTCGTCGCTGCCGGAGGCGCTGCGTCGGCTGGCGGACCGGTTCGTCAAGGAGACCGGGGTCCCCGCGACCTTCCACGGCGCCGGGCCGGTCGGCGAGGTCGCCACCGCCGTCGAGGTGGTCCTGCTGCGGGCGGTCCAGGAGTCCCTGGCCAACGTGCGGCGGCACGCCGGGGCGACCCGGGTCGACGTGCGGTTGGAGCGGGTGGCCGACGGGTTGGCGGTAGCGGTGACCGACGACGGCTGCGGGTTCGTCCCCGACCAGGTCGGCGGCGGGTACGGGCTCGCCGGGATGCGGGCCCGGGTGGAGCAGGTCTCCGGCACGGTGCAGGTCGACTCGGTGCCCGGTCGGGGCACCACGGTGAAGGTCGAGGTTCCCGACAGATGATTTCCGTGCTGCTCGTCGACGACCATCCGGTGGTCCGGGCGGGTGTCCGCGCCATGCTCGACGGCGAGGACGACATCCAGGTCACCGGGGAGGCGGCCTCGGGTGCCGAGGCGGTGGCGGCCGTCCTGTCGGACCCGCCCGACGTGGTCCTGATGGACCTGCGGATGCCGACGATGGACGGGGTGATCGCCACCCGGGCGGTCCTGGAGGTCGCGCCCACCACCCGGGTGGTGGTGCTGACCACGTACGAGACGGACGCGGACATCCTGCGCGCGATCGAGGTGGGTGCGGCCGGTTACCTGCTCAAGGACATGCCCCGGGCCGACCTGGTCAACGCGGTGCGGACCGCCGCCCGGGGGGACACCGTCCTGGCCCCGTCGGTGGCCACCAAGCTGTTCAACAGGGCCCGGCGGCCGGTCCAGGAGAGCCTGTCACCCCGGGAGACGCAGGTGCTGCGGCTGGTGGCCCGGGGCCTGTCCAACGGCGAGGTGAGCCGGGAACTGCACGTCAGCGAGGCGACTGTGAAAACCCACCTGCTGCGGGCCTTCGCCAAGCTGGGGGTCTCCGACCGGACCGCAGCGGTCACCACGGCGATGTCCCGGGGGCTGCTCTGACGACCCGAGTGCCGTCGGTCGACCCACGGACGGTGCTCCGTGAGAGGGGCCAGGCAGCCGGTGCGGCCTCCGTCAGACGGTCGGGTCGGAGCCCAGCGACACCAGTTCGTTGCGGTCGTTGACGTGGACCACCCGGGGGGCGTGCCGGTGGGCCTCGTCGTCGTTCATCAGGCCGTACCCGATGATGATGATCAGGTCACCGGTGTGCACCAGCCGGGCGGCGGCGCCGTTGATGCCGATCACCCCCGACCCGGGTTCGCCCTCGATGACGTACGTCTCCAGGCGGGCACCGTTGTTGATGTCGACGATGTGGACGAGTTCTCCGGGTAGGAGGTCGGCCGCGCGCATGAGGTCGGCGTCGACGGTGATCGATCCGATGTAGTGCAGGTCCGCCTGGGTGACGGTGGCCCGGTGGATCTTCGACTTGAGCATGGTGCGCAACATCTGCTGCCCCTTAGGCGAGACTGACTGGTCCGATGGCAGGGCTGACTGGTCCGCCGTCGACCCCGGTGAGATCAGCGGGGGATCCGCAGGCCCAGATCGTGTTCCTCGGCGTACGCGGCGACCCGGGCGCCGAGGGCGACGTCCAGGATGGACATCCCGAACGGGTTGCTGAGCACGAGCCGGCCGGGTTCGACCCGGCCGGGGTGCCGACCGGCCAGGACGTCACCGAGGGTGGTGTGCACCTGGGCGGCCGTCGGATCGGGCGTGGCGTCGGGTCGGTACCCGCCGTCGGGGGCGCGCAGCGTCCCGGCCCGCCACATCCGGCCCAGCAGGCGGCGGTCGTCGTGGCTGACCAGGCCCCAGTCGTCGACCACCACCAGACCGGCGGCGGCGACCACCTCCGGCAGGACGTCGTCGAGCGAGACGTGGGCGATCAGCGCCCCGGGGGCGAACCACTCCGGTGCCAGGTAACCCTCGGTGGTCACTGTCACGGTGACCACCAGGTCTGCGCCGTCGACGCAGGCCCGGGCGGAGTCCTCGACCCGTACCGTGAGGTCGGCGGTGTCCGGGTCGGCGCGCAACGCGTCGGCGAGCGCCTCGGCCCGGGACCGGTCCAGGTCGAAGAGGGTGACGGTCTGGAGCCTGTCCGACACGGCGGGCAGGAGCCGCAGGTGGGCACGGGCGAGGGTGCCGCATCCGAGCACCGCCAGGTGACCCACCGGGTCGGTGCGCAGCCGTTGCGCGCTCACGGCGGTCACCGCGGCGGTGCGCAGGGCGCTGATGTACGCCGACTCCATCACGCAGACCGGGTAGGCGGTCTCGGGGTCGAACATCATCAACAGCCCCTGTGAGCGGGCCAGGCCCCGGTCCGGGTTACCCAGACTGGCGTTGATCACCTTCAGGCCGAGGTCCAGGCCGGAGTCGGTACGGATCGCGCCGGGCATGCCCAGCGACCGCGCCGAGTGCCCGTCCGGGGTCTGCCAGGGCAGGTACGCCTCGTCGGGCAGGATCGTCGAGCCGAGGGCGTGCCGGCGCAACGCCTGCGCCGTCACCTCGACGCAGTCGACCTCGTCGAGGGCGGCGACCACCTGCTCACGGGGCAGGTAACGCAGGTCGGAGGCGGGGTAACCGGGAAGGTCAAGCATCTGTTCATCCGTTCTGGAACCGCAGGCCGTCGTTGCGCAGTCGGGTCTCGGCGAGGCGTACCTCCTCGGCGATGCCGACAGTGGTCAGCCAGGCGTCGTCGTAGACTGTCGCCTGGTACCGGTCGCCGCCGTCGGGGCACAGGCACAGCGGGCTGCGGGGCGGCTGGTCACCGGCGAGTTCGGTGAGGCAGGCGCGCAGGACACAGCCCGACGAGCCGCCGAGTGCGACCCCGGTGTCGTCGCGCAGGATCCGGCAGACCGCTATCGACTCGGCGTCACCGACACGGACGGCCCCATCGTAGGCGTACGGGGTGAGGAAGGCCGACGGGCGGCTGGCACCGATCCCGGCCAGGTGCCGTCGTCCGGGGGCGGTGCCGGTGACCATCGACCCCTCGGCGTCCACGGCGACCACCCGGATCTGCTGGTCGACCGAGCGTAGGTGCGCGGAGATGCCGGCGAGGGTGCCGCCGGTGGAGACCGCCACGTACACCGCGTCGAGGTCCGGTCCGCCCTGGGCGACGATCTCGGGGCCGGTGGTGAGCTGGTGGATCCACGGGTTGGCGAAGCTGGCGTACTGGTTGGGCCAGCGGTATCCCGGGTTGCCGGCGCACAACGCCCGTACCCGTTCCAACCGGGTCAGCTGGTAGCCGCCGAAACCGTCGGGGGAGTCCACGTGGCAGACCTCCACACCGGCGGCGGCCAGGGAGTCCCGGGTGGCCGGTGGGGTCTTCGGGTCGATGACGGCGATGAGTCGACAGTCGATCTCGGCGAGTTGACGGGCCAGGGCCAGCCCGAGGTTTCCGGAGGTCGACTCGACCACCACTGTGCCCGGGGTGAGCGGGGCCTGACGGTCCATCACCATCAGCAGACCGGCGGCGGTCCGGTCCTTGATGGAACCGGACGGGTTGAACGACTCGTACTTGAGTCGGAGGTGGTGTTCCCGGCCCCGGTACTCGGTCACCAGGACGGCGGTGGGCGTGTCGGTGAACGCCGACTCCAGGTGCGCGACCCGTGACAGCACTGTGACTCCTCTGTACGGCGGCCGGTCGGACGGATGGCGCGGGACCGTCTCCGCCGACCAGGCTGGTGGTGGCGGGGTGATCCGAAAGGAGGATCGAGCTTGGCCGGGGGGCGGCGACACCCTTTGGCGAGTAGTCGCCAGCCCCGGGTGCCCGTCGAGGGTCGTCAAGCTGTGTCGGCAGATTAACACGCTGTAACATGAATGGTGTCCCCGGTTGGGAAATAATGGTCATTCCGGTGGTCTGCGGGCGCGTCGATAATTGGCTCGACGGTCGGCAAAATGGGCGAACCGCGACAAGCCGCCAGGTAAGCCGGGAAGTGTCTTTGACTCCGCCGGTGCCCGGATTATCGGGTTTGGTACGCCGTACGCGGCGAATGTGTCCTCCGTCCAGCGGAGCTGGACGCGGTCGGGTATACACGGGCGGCATGGAGATCAAGTTCCAGTGCCTCGGCGATCTGGAAATCACCTGCGGCGATCGGGTGATGCCGGCGGGCGGACCGCTTCAGCGGGGTCTGCTGGCGATGCTGCTCCTCAACGCGAACCTCTCGATCAGCGCCGACCGGCTCATCGACGCGCTCTGGGACGACCCGCCGGACACCGCGCTGGGCCAGTTGCAGACCCGGATCTGGCGACTGCGGCAACTCCTGCGGGCCCCCGCACCGGGCACCTCGTGGTCGACCCCCGAGCTGATCACCCGGCCCGGCGGGTACGCCCTCATGGTCGACCCCGCCGCCGTCGACCTCCTGGTGTTCCAGCAGCGCATCCGGGACGCCGAGTCGATGCTCGCCGGTGACCGGCCCCGGGAGGCTGCCCTCGAACTGCGCAGCGCCCTGGCCCTGTTCCGGGGGCCCGCCTTCGCCAACGTCACCGCCGTCGGGGTGGCCGGCGAGGTGGTGGCCATCGAGGAACGCCGCCGGGCCGCCCTGGAACAGATCTTCGACATCGAACTCAGCCTCGGGATGCACGCCCAACTCATCGCCGAGCTGCGGGAGGCGGTGGCGGCCAACCCGTACCAGGAGCGGTTGCGACTGCACCTGATGCGGGCGCTGTACCGGTCCGGTCGGCGGGCCGAGGCGGTGGCCGCGTACCGGGAGGGGCACCGGACGATGGTCGACGGTGCCGGACTGGAACCCAGCCGGGAACTCAAGGAGCTGCACCGACGGATCCTGCTCTCCGACGTGCCCAGCGCCCCGTCGGTCGCGTCGGTGGCCCCGGTGACCCCGGCGGCCCTCGCCGAGACACCGCCACCACCACCGGCGGCACCCGTCGGCAGCTGGGCACCCCAGTCACGCGACCTGCCCCGAGACGTCACCAACCTGGTCGGGCGGTGCCCGGAGATCACCCACCTGACCGACTACCTCTCCGGCCCCGGCCACCACCTGCCCCGGGTGGTGGCCCTCTCCGGGATGCCCGGGGTGGGCAAGACCGCCCTGGCCGTCCGGCTCGCCCACACCCTGGCCGGTGCCGCCCCCGACGGTCAGCTCTTCGCCTGGCTGGGCGGCAAGTCCGAGCCCACCGAGATCCTGCACCGGTTCCTGCGCACGCTCGGCGTCGCCGAATCCGAGGTGCCGGCCACCCTCGCCGAACGGTCGGCGTTGTTTCGTGCCTGCACCGCCGGTCGACGGCTGGTCCTGGTGCTCGACGACGCCCACGGCGAGGCCCAGGTCCGCCCGCTGCTGCCCGCCGGGCCGGCCACCCTGACCCTGGTGACCAGCCTCCGCCCGCTGACCGCGCTCGACGGCGCGCAACTGCGGGACCTGGCACCCCTGGAGCCCTCCGAGGCGATCCGACTCCTCACCGACCTGGTGGGCGAGGAACGGGTACGCGCCGAACCGGCGGTGCCGCAGCGGATCGCCACCTGGTGCGAGGGGCTTCCGCTGGC
>NZ_JBEPEQ010000101.1:0-20855 GCF_040300925.1 Micromonospora sp. NPDC000207 | reverse complement strand
AGCGGCACCCGTCACTGCGGGGCGTGGGCGAGCGGCACCCGTCACTGCGGGGCGTGGGCGAGCGGCACCCGTCACTGCGGGGCGTGGGCGAGCGGCACCCGTCACTGCGGGGCGTGGGCGAGCGGGGCCCGTCACTGCGGGGCGTGGGCGAGCGGGGCCCGTCACTGCGGGGCGTGGGTGAGCGGGGCCCGACCGGCGGGCTGCTCGGGTACGGGTGCCAACGGCTCGGCCGGCGGATTCGGCAGGATCGTCGGCTGGGCCCGGGTGACCTGCACCGACTCCCCGTGGTGACGCAGTTCGATGGCGGCCACCGGGCCAGCGGGGCGCAGGGCGTACGTCGTCTGGTGTGACCGCACGTCCACGTGCACCCGCGACTGCCGCCACTGGAGGGAGAACTCCAGTCGGGTCAGCCCGGAGGGCAGCCGGGGCGCGAACGAGAGCGTCCCGTCGTGGTCTCGGAGCCCGCCGAACCCGGCGACCAACGCGATCCAGGCACCCGCCAGGGACGCCATGTGCACCCCGTCGCGGGTGTTCTCGTTGAGGTCGTGCAGGTCCATCAGGGCGGCTTCCCGCAGGTAGGCGTGGGCCAACTGGAGATCGCCGACCTCGGCTGCCAACACCGCCTGGGTGCACGCCGACAGGGACGAGTCCCGCACCGTACGCCGCTCGTAGTAGTTGAAGTTGCGGGTCTTCTGCGCGGCGGTGAACGCGTCCCCGCGCCAGTGCATCGCCAGGACCAGGTCCGCCTGCTTGACCACCTGCTTGCGGTAGAGGTCGAAGTACGGGAAGTGCAGCAGGAGCGGGTACTTGTCGGGCGGGGTGTGCTCGAAGTCCCACTCCTGCAACCGGGTGAAGCCCTCGACCTGCTCGTGGACGTCCAGTTCCTCGTCGTACGGGATGGTCATCGAGTGCGCCGCGTCCCGCCAGGCGGCGGCCTCCTCCTCGGTCACCCCCAGATCCAGCGCCTCGTCCCGTAGCCGCATCGCCACCTCGGCGGCGGTGAGGAGGTTCCGCTGGGCCATCAGGTTGGTGTAGATGTTGTCGTTCTTGACGGCTGTGTACTCGTCGGGGCCGGTGACCCCGTCGATGTGGTACCTGCCGTGCCGGTCGTGGTGGCCCAGCGACCGCCACAGTCGGGCGGTCTCCACCAGCAGCTCCAGCCCGATCTCCCGTTCCAGCTGGGTGTCCCCGGTGGCCAGGACGTAGCGGCGGACCGCGTCGGCGACGTCGGCGGCGATGTGGAAGGCAGCCGTCCCCGCCGGCCAGTACGCCGACGACTCGGGTCCCTCGATGGTGCGCCACGGGAACGCCGCACCCCGCAGGTTGAGCGTCCGGGCCCGGTCCTGGGCCTGGTCGAGGGTGGAGTGCCGCCAGTACAGGGCGTCGCGTACGGCGTGCGGCTGGGTGTAGGTGAGCACCGGGAGGACGAACATCTCGGTGTCCCAGAAGGCGTGCCCGTCGTACCCGGGACCGGTCAGGCCCTTCGCCGAGATGGGTCGCCGTTCGGCCCGCGCACCGGCCTGGAGCACGTGGAACAGCCCGAACCGGACGGCCTGCTGCACCTCCGGGTCCCCCTCGACCCGGACGTCGGCGGCGTCCCAGAACTCGTCGAGGTGCTCCCGCTGCGCCCGACGCAGCCCGTCCCAGCCGTCCAGCCGGGCCGCCGCCAGCGCCGCCCCGACCTGGTCGCGCAGCGCCGGCAGGGACCGCCGGGAGGACCAGCCGTAGGCGAGGTACTTGACCACCCGCAGTTTCTGCCCGGGGGCGAGGACGCACCCGATTGTGGTACGCACCCAGTCCTCGTACCCCTCGCTGTCGACGGTGGTGTGCTCCGGGCCGGTGACCTCGTGGGCCATCGCGGCGGCCACCCGAAGCCCGGAGACCTTCGTCCGGTGGATGAGCAGACCCCCGTCCTTGGTGGTCAACTCCTCCTCGGCCAGCAGTGGCGATTCGAGGACCGCCGCCACCCGGGGGTCCTTGCTCTGCGCCGGCAGCGCCTCGTTCGCCACCAACTGCGACTGGAGGATCAGCCGCAGGGGGCCGCCGACGGCCTCCACCTCGTAGCTGATCGCGGCGACCGACCGCTGGGTGAAGGAGACCAGCCGGGTGCTGCTGACCTTCACCTCCCGTCCGGCCGGGGAGCGCCAGTGCAGCCGCCGGTGCAGGGTGCCGACCCGCAGGTCCAACACCCGCTCGTGGTCGAGGAGTTCGCCGTACCTGACGTCGAGCGGTTCGTCGTCGACGAGCAACCGGATCAGCTTGCCGTTCGTGACGTTGACGATGGTCTGCCCGGACTCGGGAAACCCGAACCCCGCCTCCGCGTACGGCAGCGGACGCAGCTCGTAGAAGGAGTTGAGGTACGTCCCGGGCAGGCCGTGCGGCTCGCCCTCGTCGAGGTTCCCGCGCAGCCCGATGTGCCCGTTGGAGAGCGCGAAGACCGACTCGGACTGGGCCAGGACGTCCATGTCGAGCCGGACCTCCCGGACGTGCCACGGATCGACCGGATAGGCCCGTTCGCGGATCATGTGCCGTCCCCCTCGCCCTGCGGTGTGCCGTCGCCGAGCAGGTCGGCCAGGTCCGTGACGACGACGTCGGCACCGTGTGCCAGCAGTTGGTCGGCCTGACCGACCCGGTCGACCCCGACCACGTACCCGAAGCCCCCGGCCCGGCCGGCGGCCACCCCGGCCTGGGCGTCCTCGAAGATCGCCGCCTGGGACGGGTCGACCCCGAGCACCTCGGCGGCGCGCAGGAAGGTGTCCGGGTGCGGCTTGCCGCGCAGCCCCTCGTCGCGGGCGACCAGGCCGTCCACCCGTACCTCGAGCAGGGGTGCCAGCCCGGCGGCCTTGACCACCTGCTTGCAGTTGGCGCTGGCCGAGACGACGGCCCGCCGCATCCCGGCGGCGGCGACCTCGGTGAGGTACCGCACCGATCCGGGATAGACCTGCACGCCGTCCCGGTTCATCCGGTCGAGCAGGACGGCGTTCTTGCGGTTGCCGAGCCCGTTGACGGTGGCGGCGTCCGGCGGGTCGTCGGGGCCGCCCTCGGGCAGCACGACCCCCCGGGAGGCGAGGAAGGCCCGCACCCCGTCGGCGCGGGGCCGACCGTCGACGTACCGGTGGTAGTCCGGTCCCGGGTCGAAGGGCACGAACGGCACACCGGTGGCCTCCGCGTGGGCGCGCAGGAACGTGTCGAAGGTCTGTTTCCACGCGGCGTTGTGCACGAGGGCGGTCTGCGTCAGCACACCGTCCAGATCGAAGAGACAGGCGGTCACACCAGCGGGTAAGCCCAGCACGGTCTGACACTATCCATCCGACGGACCCGGCAAACGCCGTTCGGGCCTTGATCACCCAGGGTGTTGCCTCCGGCACGACGCGTCCGGGCGGGTCCAGCGACCGGCGACGGGAACGCCCCGCTCACCGCCGACCGACGTCGATGCGCTCCCCCCGCTCACCGAAGAAGTGCACGGCGTCCATCCGGACCGCCACGGCCAGCGGGTGTCCGCCGGAGACCGCCGGGTACGGGGCGAGCCGGACGGCCAGTTCGGCCGGACGGCGGTGGTGGCGGCCTGCGTCGCTGAGGACGCTCCCGCCGTTGCCGCCGCCGGTCTGACCCGACGGCTCCTCGGCGGGGGCCTGTCGTCCGGTCAGCCGGGACATGACCTTCCCGAACCGGCGCAGTCCCCGCTGGCCGGGCACCGCCCCCGGCACCGGGCCACCCATCTCGTCGACGAGGACGGCGGTGGCCCCGATGTCGAGGTACGCCAACGACTCGTGTCCGTGGTGCTCCAGGTAGCGGATCCGGCCCCGCAGGACGTCGCCCTGGGCGTCCGGGACCACCGGGGTCAGCGCCTCGGCCCGCATCCCGACGACGATCCGCTCACCGTGGTAGTGCGCCACGGCCCGGCTCCGGATGTCGGTCCAGGGCAGGTAGAGCGACTGCTCACCGATCCTGAGCTGGACGTACCGGTCCAGGTGCACGTAGACCGACGCCTCCAGCAGGTTCATCCGGGGGCTGCCGAGGAAGGCCGCGACGTGCAGGGTGGCCGGGCGGCCGTACACCTGGGTGGGGGTGCCGACGTCCTGGAGGACCCCGCGCCGCATGATGGCCACCCGGTCGGCCATGGTGAGCGCCTCGGCCTGGTCGTGGGTGACGTAGATGGTGGTCACCCCCAGCTCCCGGGTGAGGGCGGAGATCTCGGCCCGCAGCTCGGCCCGGAGCCCGCTGTCCAGGTTGGACAGTGGTTCGTCCATCAGGAACAGGCCGGGCCGACGGACGATCGCCCGACCCATGGCGACCCGCTGCCGCTGCCCGCCGGAGAGCTGACTCGGCTTGCGTCCGAGCAGGTCACCGATACCGAGGGCGGCGGCCACGTCGGCGACCCGTTCGCCCCGGGGTGCCGGCTGGACCCCGGAGAGCCGGAGCGGAAACGCGATGTTCTCCCCCACCGTCATGTGCGGGTAGAGCGCGAAGTCCTGGAAGACCATGGCGATCCCCCGGTCCCCGGGGGGCAGGTCGTTCGCCAGTTCACCGTCGAGCAGCACGTCACCGCTGGTCGGTTCCTCCAGCCCGGCGACCATCCGCAACAGGGTGGACTTCCCACACCCGGAGGGGCCCAGCAGGACCATGAACTCGCCGTCGGTCACGTCCAGGTTGACAGCGTCGACCGCCAGTGCTCCGCCCGGGAACACCTTGGTGACGTCCTTCAACGCGACGGTGGTCACCGTCACCTCCCCGTAACTGATCGCCGAAATTGGAATGACTGTGACCAGTTTCATGCCATCCGCACATCGGGTGAACGTGCCATGTTGCCCGCGTGACAGCCGTATTACGGATCTACCCCTCGGTAGCCGACGGCTCACCGAGGAAGACCCGGCGTACCACCCGCTCGGCCGCGTGCCCGTCGTCGAGACCGCAGAACCGTTCCCGGAACCGGTGCCGGGCCGCCTGGGCAGCCGCCGACCACACCTCACCGGACCGGAACAGGTCGAGGAGCCCGTCGAAGTCGGTGGCGACCGCCCCCGGGGCCTCGGTGACCACGTCGAGGTAGACCCCCCGGGCCGCCCGGTACGCGTCCCAGTCCGGGGCGTACACCACCATCGGCCGGTCCAGGACCGCGTAGTCGAACATCGCCGACGAGTAGTCGGTGACCAGCACGTCGGCGACGAGATAGAGGTCCTCGACCCGGTCGTGGTCGCTGACGTCGAGCACCCGGCCCGTGGACGCCTGTCGACGTCCCCGCTCCCGGTCGTGGAAGTAGTGGCTGCGCAGCAGGAGCCGACCGGTCGGCCCGAGGACGTCGAGCAACGCCTCCGGGCGCAACGGCGGGTGGTACCGGGGCAGGTGTTCGCGGTGGGTAGGTGCGTACAACACCACCGGGCCGGGACCGGTCAGCCCGAGCCGGGCCCGGATCCGGTCCACCTCCTCGGCGGTGGCCGTGACCAGCCGGTCGTTGCGGGGGTAGCCGTACTCCAGGGTGGTGTACGCCGCCGGGTAAGCCCGCTCCCACATCTCGGTGGAGAACCGGTTCGCGCTGACGCTGAAGTCCCACCTGTCCACCCGGCGCAGCAGCCCGGCGAAGTCCATCCCGGTGGCCCCGACCGGATACCGCTGCTGGTCCAGCCCCATCACCTTGACCGGGGTCCCGTGGTGGGTCTGGAGGTGCACCGACCCCTGCCGCTTGACGACGAAGTCGGGGAAGTTGACGTTGTTGACCAGCCACTTCGCCCGCGCCAACACCCTGTGGTACGCCGCGCTGCCCGCCACCACGTACTCCACCCCGGAGGGGAGGCGGTCCACCCGGTCCCGCCGGACGATCCACACCCCCCGGATCTGTGGCGCCAGCCGGCGGGCCGCCTCGTACACGGCGGCCGGGTTGCAGGCGTAGCCCCGGTACCAGTAGGCCGCGTACACGGCGAGGTCCTCGTCGATCGGACGGCGCAGTTGGGCGCGGTAGTAGCCGTACCCGATGGCGTTGCGGCCGGTCCGCAGCGCCGGCACCGCCCGACGGCGGACCACCCGGACGGTCCGACGGGCCGTCCGGCCGACCTGGTTTGCCCGGCGGAGCGCGGTGAAGGTGCCCCAGTGGCCCCCGGTCACCAGGCGGTGCCGCACCCCGGCCACCCCCGGCGGGACCGGTGGGCCGCCCGGCGGCGACCAGCGCTGCACGTCGGCGGTGATCCGGGCGAAGAACCCCTGACGCAGCCGGGGCGCGATCCGCTCGCCGTTGCCCAGCACCGTCAGGTAGTGCCAGACCATCCGCTCGAACACCACCGGACGCAGCAGCGCCACCCGGGCGGCCCGGTCCGGGTCCCCGGCGGCCTCCTGTCCGTCCAGCCACCGGAACACCCGGTCCCACTGCTCGAAGACCTCGAAGTGCCGCTCGCCCCGGGTCCTGGTGATCGCGCCGGTGCGCCGCTGACGGTAGTTGACGCAGACCCGGTCCAGTACGCCGATCCGCCGGGCGGCGAGCATCACCGGGTACGTGAACGACACGTCCTCGTACCAGCCGGGGGCGAAGCGCAGCTGCGAGTCGAGCAGGAACTCCCGACGCAGCACCCGGTTCCAGGCGACGTGCAGCAGGCGCAGCACCTCCGGGCGTTCGGCCAGGTCGAAGGTGTCCTCGTCGACGCCGGTGGGGAGGACCTCGGTCCACGCGCTGTGGCCTGCCGAGTCGTTCCAGCCCCGCCGGACGTGGTCGACGACGAGGACGTCGGGGGCCGTGGCGCGCAGCCGGGCGACCACCTCGGGGAGACAGTCCGGGACGAGCCAGTCGTCGGAGTCGAGGAACCAGACGTAGTCACCGGCGGCCCGGTCCAGCCCGGCGTTGCGGGCCGGACCGAGGCCGACGTTGTGGGGCAGCCGGAGCACCCGGACCCGGGGGTCCCGGTCGGCGTACCCGGCGAGGATGTCACCGCTGGAGTCCGGTGACCCGTCGTCGACCCCGATCACCTCGAAGTCGTCGAAGGGTTGGTCGAGGATCGAGTCCAGGCACTCCCGCAGGTACGCCTGGACCCGGTAGGCCGGCACGACGAAACTGACCAGTGTCATCGGGGCCGGCTCCTCCTCGTCAGCCGGGCGGGCGGCTTCCCACGGTCTCCGTGGCGGCGGCCTGTCGCACCGTCCGGGTCGGCCGGACCACCCAGGCGAGGACCACACTCGCCACGAAGGCCACCAAAAGGTACACAATCAGTGTAGCCATCCCGAAACCGGTAATTCCGGCGATCGACACGATCATCAACAGCATCGAGCGGCCTTCCCAGCCCAGCGTCACCCCGTGCAGCGGGGGGGCGGCCTGTCGCTTCTCCAACCGGGCCACCAGGTCGTAGTGGTGCAGGGTCAGGACGAAGACGTACCCGAAGATCAACCACGCGGGTACGTCGCCGATCACCCCGACCGCTATCGCGAAGAGGTACTCCCCGGCCCGCAACGCCGCCGGGACCAGCCAGTCCAGCGGCCCGTTGTGGGTCGCCCCCGCACCCAGCCCGGCCAGCAGCAACACCACGAACGCCACGGGCACCATCCACCGCGACCCGGTAGGCTCCCCGACCAGCCCGGCCACCAGGAGCCCCGCCGCACCGAGCGCCCCGAGAGCAGCCAGGGTCAGCGGACCCACGGCCCGCAGCACCGGCAGCCGGGCGGCCAACGGCCCGTCGTCGCGGTGCAGTGTCGCGTCCACCGTGTCCAGCACCGGCACCCACATCCACCGGGCCCGCAGGGTCCGCAGCGCCCCCGTGTACGCCAACGCCAACGTCCCCCAGACCAGGACGGCCACCAGGGCCACCCGAGGGCTGAACAGGGCGGTCGCCAGGGCGATCAACGCCCACCGCTCCCCGATCGGGAAGACCACAGTCCGCTTCAACCAGTACGACACCGAACCGGTGTCGGCCTGCACCCGGTTCGACGCGGCGTTGAGCCGGTCGCCGATCCCACCCCCACCGGTGGCGACGGCCTTCGGTCGACGGGCCGCCTCGTCGTGCAGCACCCCGTACCAGGCGTCGGTCATGTGCCGGACGGTCTGCAACGTCATCGCCGCGATGGCCAACGCCCAACCCCAGCGGAACCCGGCCTGGGTGGCCCCGAACCCGAGACCCGCATAGACCAGGTACTCCTTGGCCCGGTCGGCCATCGTGTCCAACCAGCCGCCCCAGGCGCTGAAGTGCCTGGTGTAGCGGGCCAGCTGACCGTCCACGCAGTCGAGCACGAACCCGAGGTAGAGCAGGACCCCACCGGCGACGAGCGCCGGACGGTACCCGGTGGCGAACAGCAGCGCGGCGGCGGCCGCGAAGACCACCGAGATCATCGTGACGGCGGTCGGACCCAACCCCACCCGGGCGCAGGCCTTCGTGACCTGCGGCGACCAGGTGCTGACGAAGTACGTGGTGAAGAAGTCGTCCTTCTCCTTGACCGACAGCCGCAGCTCGGCCCGGTCCTCGTCGACGGCACCGACGGCCGCCTCGGCGGCGGCCAGCCCGGCGGCGTCGGAGACCCGGTGGGCGACGAGCAGGCGTACCCGGTGGGCGAAGGTCAGGGTCCCCAGCGCGGTGAGCCCGGCGAAGAGCCGGTCCACGGCCGGGGCCTCCTCGGTGGCCATCCCCCCGGCCAGCGCCCCCACCCCGGTCGCTGCGGCCCGGGCGGCGGCGGCCAACGTCGGCAGGTCGTCGACGCCGACCCGGAGGGCACCGCCGAAGGTCCCGGTCGCCCCCTCGGCCAACTCCTGCGCCGGCCCGGCGTCGACCACCTGGCCGCGCTCCTCACGCACCGAGGTCCGACCCGCCCCCGGCGGGTCGGTGAGCACCAACGCCACCGTCGGCCCCACCGGGCTGGTCGCCAGATGCCGCAGTACGGCGGTGTGCGCGACCAGATCCGCCCCGCTGACCAGCACCGGACCTGTCGCCCCGGCCACCAGTTCGGCCAGTTCGACGAGGTCGGCGGCGTACCTGACGTCCGTCGCCCCGGCCTCCCGCCACTGGGTGGCCAACCGGTCGGCGAGCGACTGACCGGTCCCCGTCTGCAACCCCGCCGCGGGCGTACCGGCGGCGAGCACGATCGCGAGCGTCACCGGGCGACCGCGTCGTGGTACGCGCTCAGCGCCTCGTCGACAGTGCCGTCCACGGTGAGCCGACCGGCGTCGAGGTAGAGCCCTCGACGGCAGAACCTCGTCAGGTCCTTTTCGTTGTGTGACACCAGCACCAGTGTGCGTCCCTCCCCGAGAAGTCGGTCGATCGTCGCATAGCACTTCTGACGGAACTCCGCGTCCCCGACCGCAGTCACCTCGTCCATGAGCAGGATCGGGTGCGGCAGGTGCGAGATGATCGCGAAACCGAGTCGGACCTTCATTCCCGACGAGTAGTGCCGCACCGCCGTGTCGATGGCCTGTTCGACCTGCTCACCGGCGAAGGAGACGATCTCGTCGAAGTGCCGCCTGAGGTAGCCGGTGGAGAGCCCGTGCAGCCCGCCGACGAGGTACAGGTTCTCCCGGCCGGTCAGGTCGTTGGAGAACCCGGCGGAGAGCTCCAGCAGCGGGGCGACGTCGGCACCGACCCGGATCCGCCCCTCGTCGGGGATCAGCACCCCGGCGATCAACCGCAGCAGTGTGCTCTTGCCGGTGCCGTTGCGCCCGATCACGCCCACCGTGTCCCCGGGAGCCACCTGGAAGGACACGTCCCGCAACGGCCAGAACCGGTCCGTCGACGCCCCCGCCTGGCGGCGGATCAACAGGTCACGCAGGCGCAGCTGACGCCGCCGGTTGCGGACGAAGCGGATGCCGAGCTGGTCGGCCTCGATGATCGGCTCGGCCATTCACAGTTCCTTGAGGACGGCGGGTTCGAGCCGACGGAACGCCCACCAGCCGACCACCAGCACCAGGACACTCCCGGCGATCGTGGTGGCCAGCAGCCGGGCCGAGGGGAACTCGTCCGGATACCAGATCGCGTGGTGCAGCTGGAAGATCCCGACCAGCGGGTTCAGTTCGTACCCGAGTTTGACCCAGCCGGGCAGGTCCGAGTCGCGGACCAGGGCCAGGGGATAGATGATCGGCGACGCGTAGAACAGCACCCGGATCACCAGCCGCATGAACCGTTCGATGTCGCGCATCAGGACGTTGAACGCCGACAGCAGCAACGCCAGCCCGATCAGCAGGACGCCCTGCACCAGGACGGCCAACGGCAGGGACAGCAGCGACCAGCCGAACTCGATCCGACCTGCGAGGGCGAAGGCGACGGCGATCGCGACCAGGATCGGCAGTCCGGCGGCGTACTCGGCGAACCGGCCCGTCACCCGCCCGATCGGGAACACCTGACGGGGCACGTTCATCGTGGTGATCAGCCGGGCCTGGCCGGTGAGGGCGTTCGTCGCCTCGCTCAACGCGGAACTGGTCCACATCCAGGCGAAGATCCCGGTGATCAGGAACAGCGGGTACGAGTCGGCGGCCTCACCCAGGTACCTGCCGGTGTCCCGGGAGTAGAGCACCCCGAAGACGAAGAAGTAGATCGCGCCCATCCCCAGCGGCTCGATCAACGACCAGAGGTACCCGAGGACGGACTGCTGGTACTTCACCGCCAGATCCCGCTTGACGAGGATGCGCAGCGCGTTGCGGTGCGACCACAACGCCCCGACGCCAGACGTCACCGTCGCCTCCTCATGACCGCGACAAAAGGCTAACAGCCCCGCCCGGCAGATCTTGGAAGGTTGTGGCCCCCCGAGGGGCAGTCCACCTCCGGAAACTCCCCTCCCGGTCGGCCCACGGCACGGGGAACCGCTCCGGTCGACGAGTTGGACGGAGGGTGCCGGGGTAAGCACCTACGGGGACGGGACCGACGGATCCTCCTCGGGGGCGAGGGCGGGGACCCGGAGCGTTCCTACCGTGGAGGCAGAGGCGGCGTGACGCCGCAGAGTGGGAGACGACGATGAGTCGCAAACTGGTCCGGCCCCGCGAGGGGCGCATGTTCGCCGGTGTCTGCGCCGGCCTGGCCCAGCGGTTCGGCATGTCCGCCGGCATGGTCCGGCTGCTGTTCCTGCTGTCCCTGCTCCTGCCCGGCACCCAGGTCATCATCTACCTGGTGCTCTGGGTGCTGATGCCCAACGAGGACCGCTACGCCGCCCGCACCGGCTACTGACCCCGTCCCGCCGGGACACCGGAGTGCTTCGGCCCACCGCGACACCACGGGACCCGTCGCGCCGCCGCGTGACCGGGACCGTCGCGACACCGGGACCGTCGCGACACCGGGAGACCACTACCGCCCGCCCCGAGTGCTCGGGGCGGGCGGTTGCTTCGTCCGGGATCAGTTCGTCCGGGATCAGGGAGCGGTGTAGGTGACGGTGACCTTGTCGTAACCCAGCGACCCGAGCAGCTGCTCCAGCATCTTGCGGGTGTTCTCCTGGGCCCGGTCGGCCAGCCCGCTGTCCCGGGCGGCGGTGGTGATCCGCTCCTCGGCCATCCGGTAGACCTGCTGCTGGCGGTTCGGGTCACCGTCGACCAGGTCGCCGATCCGGTTGAGCAGTCCACGCTCCCGGGCGACCACGTAGCTCTTCTCCATGTCGAGGTTGGTCTTGCCGAGCTCCGGCGCGGGGAGCTTGATCTCGACCGACGTGCCGTCCTCGGTGGGGACCACGGCACCCTCGCCGATCTTGGCGAAGTCGACGTACGCCTCGACACTGCCCGCACCGACGAAGAGGGTCCGCTCACCAAGGAGGAAGTCCGGCACGTTCCGCCTGTCGTTCTCCAGGTCGACCACGACCTGGAAGTTGCCTTCGGCGGCCACGTAACGGCTGAGGTCCTGAATCGACTTGAGCAGCGTCGGGCCGGTCCGGTCGGTCTGCTCCTCGGCGAACGGGTTGCGGAAGTTGGGCAGCAGGTTGGTGGTCTGCAACCCGAGCAGGGCCACCACCGCCAGAGCGGCGGCACCGAGCACCACCAGCAGCCCGCGCCCGGAGCCACGCGACGACCCGCCGGGGGCGGGGGGCGGTGGTGCGGCCGGCCGGGAACCGGAGTCGCCCGGGAACTCGCCTGTGGGCTGGTCGTCCCTCTGTCGCGACATGGCCCTCACCGTCCTCCTGCCGACAGGTCACCGCCGTCGATGACCTCCTGAGGATGACGGTACGTCCTCCGTACGACAGCCGCCCGTCGACCCGGTCGGGTGCGCCGGTGTCACCCCGACGCTCGGGTCACTCCGGATGCCCGGAGTAGACGAACACCCGGGCGTGGATCTGGTTGCGCTGCTGGAGGGCGGCGCGCAGGGCCCGGTGCAGCCCGTCCTCCAGGTAGAGCCCGCCGTTCCACTGGACCACGTGCGGGAAGAGGTCACCGTAGAAGGTGGAGTCCTCGGCGAGGAGCTTGTCCAGGGCCAGCTCCCGCTTGGTGGTGATCAGTTGGTCCAGCCGCAGCGGACGGGGTGGAATCTCCGCCCACTGCTTGAGCGTCAGGTGGTGCTCCGGGTAGGGACGCCCGTCCCGGACCGCTCTGAAGATCACGACGAACGCTCCCCTCCCCTGGTCAGGTCGACCCACGACTCCGGGCAGGGTCGCGGTACGGCGCCGGGGTACGCGGCGCCGATGACCACGCCAGCCTAACCGCCCTCGGCACGCCGCGTTCTGCTCCCTCGTCCGACGTCGGCCCGCGCCGTCGGTGTCGACCCTGGTCGACACCGCTGGTAGCCCTGTCGACACCGGAACGAGTCAGCCCCACCGACCCCGGTGGACCACCTCGTCGACCGGGCGACGCCCTCGCTTCAACGACGGTGACCGATGGTCGACGGCACGGTAACCGATGGTCACCGCGCCGATCGGATCGTACTCGTTCGGCACCCCGAACGCCGACCGGTAGGCGGACGTCCGCTGCGGGGGGATGCCGAAGAAACACGCCCCCAGCCCCTCGTCGACTGCGGTGAGCAGCATCAACAGCGCCGCGAACCCGGTGTCGACGTACCAGTACGGCACCGGCCACCGCTCGGTCGACCGGTCCGTCCAGCCCTTGTCCGGCTCGGCGTAGCGCTCCAGGTAGGCGGAGCGGTTGGCGTGCGGCACGATGATCAGCGGGGCTCGACGCATCCCGGTCAGCCACCGCGCCCGGCCGCCGCCCTCCGGGGTGGCCGCCGCCCAGAACCGGTCCCGGTCGGCCGGCTCCTCAAGCACCAGGAAGGCCCACCCCTGGGCGAACCCGGCCGACGGGGCACGGGTGGCGTGCTCCAGCAGCCGCTGGACCAGTTCGGGCGGCACCGGGCGGTCCGGGTCGTAGTTGCGTACCATCCGGCGACGCCGGACCACCTCGGTGAACTCCATGCCGGTCCCGACCTGCTCAGACGCCGGGTCGCAGGCCCCAGGCACCCCGCCAGGTCTCGCCGGGGGCCAGCTTGATCAGATCCCGGCCGGACCGGAACGCGTCCGGCGGGCAGGTCATCGGCTCCACCGCCACCGACCGGCGGTGCCGCTCCCCGGTGAGGGCGTCCCCGGTGAACACCTGCCACCACCCGAACTGCCGATCCGCCCAGACGGTGACCCCGGCCGAGCCGTCCGGGCCGGTCAGGCTCACCGCCGAACCCCCGTCGGCGTCCCTGACGACCTCGCCGAAGGCGGTGTCGAGCTGGGCGTCGCCGATCCGTCGGGGCTCGGTGTAGTCGTACTCGGTGCCCGCGACGGGGGTCGCCCCCACCGGCAGGAGGCGGCTGTCCACCACCAGCCGCTTGCGCGCCGGCACCTCCAGGGTCAGGTCGTCCACTGCCACCCCGGGCAGGCGCAGGTACGGGTGGACGGAGAAGCCGAACGGGGCGGTCGCGGTGGCCAGGTTCGTCGCCTCGTGCTCGACCCGCAGCCCGTCCGGGCCGACGCTCCACCGGCCCCGGACCCGGAGCGCCCACGGGTACGCCGGCTGGGGCGGCAGATCGTACTCGACGGTGACCGCGTCGGGGGTCTGCTCCACCAGCCGCCACCGGGCCCAGTTGACCAGCCCGTGCAGGGCCACCCCACGCCCCGGCTCGGTCAGCGCCAGGCGGTAGCCGACCCCGTCGAAGGTGTACCGGCCGTCCCGGATCCGGTTCGGCCACGGGGCGAGCACCTGGCCGGCGCTGCCGGGGCAGACCTCGTCGACCGCGTACCCGTCGAGGTAGTCGACGTCGTCGTGGCGGTACGCCCGCAGCCCACCGCCCACCTCCACGACGACCGCCTCGTGACCGGCGGCGGAAATGGTCCACTGTGCCCCGGACGCAGGGCTCGGCTCGACGTTGTTCATCCCGGGACCTTAACCAATCCGTGTCGCTCCGCGCCGACCACGTCACCTACGGTCCCGGCGGGGAGGGGGACGGGTCCCCCGGATCGGTGCGGCGGTACCGCCGCAGGGCCGGGAAGGCGACAGCCAGGAGCCCGGTCAGCACGACGGCGGCCAGCCCACCGCCGACCCAGGCCACCCCGGCACCGCCGAACCCGGTGGCCATCGCACCCGCCCGGAGGTCACCCAGCCGAGGCCCCCCGGCCACCACCACCGTGTTCACCCCCTGGAGTCGACCGCGCATCCGGTCCGGGGCGTACACCAGGAGCATCGACTGCCGGACCACCGCGCTGACCAGGTCGGCGACACCGGCCACGGCGAGCAGGACGACCATCAGCCAGAGGTGGTGGGCGAGCCCGGCCAGGGCGACGGCCACGCCCCACCCGAACACGGCGAGGATCAGGGCCAGCCCCTGCCGACGCAGTCGCCCGATCCATCCGGAGGTGAGCCCGCCGAGCATCGCCCCGATCGCCATCGCGCTGTAGAGCCACCCGACGGCAGCACCCCCGCCGAACCGCCCCTCGGCGATCTCCGGGAAGAGCGCCCGGGGCATCGCCATGATCATCGCCACCAGGTCGACGGCGAAGGAGAGCAGCAGGATCGGGGTGGTGGACAGGTATCGCAGCCCGTCCAGGACACCCGCCAGGCCACCCCGGGTCGGCTCCCCGTCGGCCGCCGGGGCCGGGGGCATCGCCGGGAGCCGGAGGGTGGCCACCACCAGGCCGAGGAAGAGCACGGCGTCCAGCGCGTACGCGATCGGCAGGCCGGTGTCGGTGCCGAAGGCGGCGAAGACCACCCCGGCGCCGAGGGGACCGACCACCGAGGCGGCGGTGAACGTGGTGAAGTTCAGGGTCGTCGCCGCCGGCAGGAGGTCCGGGGGCAGCAGCCGGGGCAGGGCCGCGCTGCGCGCCGGGGAACTGATCGCGAAGGCGATCGAGTGGACGACGACCAGGGCCAGCAGGAGTCCCGGGCTGCCGACCCCGAGCAACGCCTGGGCCAGCAGCCCCAGGACCGACGCCCAGAGCAGGACCGAGCCCGCCAGCAGGACCCGCCGTCGGTCCCGGGAGTCGGCCACCGCACCGGCCCAGAGCCCGAACACCAGCAGCGGTACGAACGACGCCACCCCCAGCAGGCCGACCCAGAACGAGTCCCGGGTCAGGGCGTACATCTCGACCGGAACGGCGACCGCCGTCATCTGGAACCCGAACATCGCTATCGCGTTGCCGAGCCACAACCGTCGGTACGCCGGCACCCGCAACGGCCGCAGGTCGATCGCCCACCGCCGCAGTGCCCGGGTCTGCTTCGCCCCGTCCCCGGACACCTCGGTCTGGACGTCGGTCACGGGGCGAGCCGTTCGACAGCCCACCCACCGGTGTCGGTGCGCCGGTAGCGGAGCCGGTCGTGCAGCCGGTCGGGGCGGCCCTGCCAGAACTCCACGGTCTCGGGAAGCACCCGCACCCCACCCCAGTGCGGCGGGGCGGGGATCGGGTCGACGTCGGCGAAACGGCGCTCCGCCGCCAGGTAGCCCTCCGTCAACTCGGACCGCTCCCCGATGACAGTGGACTGGGGGCTGGCCCAGGCTCCCAACTGCGAACCCCGGGGTCGGGTGGCGAAGTACGCCTCGGTCTCCGCCCGGGTCAGCCGGGCCACCCGACCGGCGACCACCACCTGCCTGTGGATCGGGAACCAGGGGAACACCAGGCTGGCGTACGGGTTGGCGGCCAGTTCGGTGCCCTTGCGGGAGTCGTAGTTGGTGAACAGGACGAAGCCCTCGGGGTCGTACCCCTTGAGCAGGACGGTACGGGCGCTGGGCCGCCCGGCGGCGTCGGCGGTGCCGAGCACCATCGCGTTTGGTTCGGGGAGCCCGGCGTCCGCCGCCCGGCGGAACCACCTGTCGAACTGGGTCCACCAGTCGGCGGCGAGATCGGCTCGGGAAAGCGTTTCCTCCTCGGCATACTCGTGGCGCATCCCGGCTGGCAGCGCTGTGTCGCCCGTCACATGAATCCTCTCTCCCGCCGCCCGATCCGCGCCGAATCGAGCTGACCAGGGCATTCTGCCCAGCGTTACCGGGGCATCGCAGACCGGCACCGGCGGCGGTGTCGCACGTAGCACACGGGTAGCGGGTCGCGTCCCTGTTTACTCACCAGGCAAGATGTCACGAACACATCCATGAGGATCGCCTGAGACGCTCGTCCGGCCAGGCCGGACCTCGTATCCGGCCGGGCGCTCCGACCAGACAGGTACCCGCGCGTACCTACTCCAGGTACAGGAGAGCGACATGGCTGACTTCAAACCCGGACTCGAAGGTGTCGTCGCGTTCGAGACCTCCATCGCCGAGCCGGACCGTGAGGGCGGCGCGCTGCGCTACCGGGGGGTGGACATCGAGGACCTGATCGGTCAGGTGTCCTTCGGCAACGTCTGGGCGCTGCTCGTCGACGGTCGGTTCGGTCCGGGCCTGCCCCCTGCGGAGCCGTTCCCGGTGCCGGTGCACTCCGGCGACATCCGGGTCGACGTGCAGTCCGCCGTGGCGATGCTCGCCCCGTACTGGGGGCTCGACCAGTTCCTCGACATCTCCGACGCCCAGGCCCGGGAGGACCTGGCCCGCGTCTCGGTGACCGCCCTCTCCTTCGTCGCCCAGTCCGCCCGGGGCCTCGGTCTGCCCGCCGTACCGCAGAAGGAGATCGACAAGGCGGAGACGATCGTCGAGCGCTTCATGAAGCGGTGGCGCGGCGAGCCCGACCCCCGACACGTCAAGGCGGTCGACGCGTACTTCATCTCCGCCGCCGAGCACGGCCTGAACGCCTCCACCTTCACCGCCCGGATCGTCGCCTCCACCGGCGCGGACGCCGCCGCCTGCATCTCCTCCGGGATCGGGGCGCTCTCCGGCCCCCTGCACGGCGGTGCCCCCTCCCGGGTCCTGACCATGCTGGAGGCGGTGGAGCGCAGCGGCGACGCCGAGGGGTACGTCAAGGGCGTGCTCGACCGGGGCGAGCGGCTGATGGGCTTCGGCCACCGGGTCTACCGGGCCGAGGACCCGCGCGCCCGGGTGCTGCGCCGGACCGCCCGGGAGCTGGGCGCACCCCGGTTCGAGATCGCCGAGGCGCTGGAGAAGGCGGCGCTGGCCGAGTTGCAGGCCCGCCGCCCGGACCGGGTGCTCGCCACCAACGTCGAGTTCTGGTCGGCTGTGGTGCTGGACTTCGCCGAGGTGCCGGCCCACATGTTCACCTCCATGTTCACCTGCGCCCGGATGGGTGGGTGGAGCGCGCACATCCTGGAGCAGAAGAGGCTCAGCCGACTGGTCCGCCCGGCGGCCCGGTACGTCGGTCCGGCCCCCCGCCGCCCCCAGCAGGTCGAGGGCTGGGACGCCGTCCCCCACGGCGTCTGAGAGGAAGGGCCCCTTCTCGACGCCTGCTGTCGAGCGGGGCACCCCTCTCACACCCCACCTGCGCTGACACGGCCTCTGTGGCGCAGGACTCACTGTGTGGTGGACACCTCAACACCCGGGCCGGGACCAGCCACCGGCCGACCCGCCACGGGTGCGAACATGGAGGCTCGCCCGCCCATGCGGAAGGATCTTCGATAACCGTGGCTGACGTTTCGACCATCCGGATTCCCGACGACCTCAAGCCCGCCGACGGACGGTTCGGCTGCGGGCCGTCCAAGGTCCGTCCGGCGGCCGTCTCTGCCCTCGCCGACGTCTCGACCAGCGTGTTGGGCACCTCGCACCGGCAGAAGACCGTCCGCGACCAGGTCGCCCGCCTGCGTTCCGGCATCGCCGAGTTCTTCTCCCTCCCCGAGGGGTACGAGGTCGTCATCGGCAACGGTGGCACCACCGCGTTCTGGGAGGTGGCCACCTTCGGGCTGGTCCGGGACCGGGCCCAGTTCGCCAGCTTCGGCGAGTTCGGCGCGAAGTTCGCCAAGTCCGTCAAGGACGCCCCCTTCCTGGGTGAGCCGACGGTCCGCAAGGCGGAGCCGGGCAGCGCCCCGGCCCTGGCCGCCGAGGCCGGGGTGGACGTCTACGCCACCCCGCACAACGAGACCTCCACCGGGGTCGCGGTGCCGATCAGCCGGGTCGCCGGCGCCGACCCGGGTTCGCTCCTGCTGGTCGACGCCACCTCCGGCGCGGGCGGGCTGGACGTGAACGTCGGCGAGACCGACGTCTACTACTTCGCCCCGCAGAAGTGCTTCGGCTCCGACGGTGGGCTGTGGCTGGCCCTGATGTCCCCGGCAGCCCTGGAGCGGGCGACCGAGATCAAGGGCTCGGGTCGCTACATCCCGGCCTTCCTCGACCTGGTCACCGCGATCGACAACTCGCGGCTGGAGCAGACGTACAACACCCCGGCGCTGGCGACGATCTTCCTGGCCGCCGAGCAGACCGACTGGATGAACTCCCAGGGCGGGCTGACCTGGGCGGCGAAGCGGACGGCCGAGAGCGCCTCGATCGTCTACGGCTGGGCCGAGCGCTCCAGCGTGGCGACGCCGTTCGTCACCGACCCGGCCCTCCGGTCGAACGTGGTCGCCACAGTCGACTTCGCCGACGGGGTGGACGCCACCGCGATCGCCAAGGCGCTGCGCGCCAACGGCATCGTGGACACCGAGCCGTACCGCAAGCTGGGCCGCAACCAGCTCCGGGTGGCGCTGTTCCCGGCGATCGAGCCGGCCGACGTGGAGGCCCTCACCGCCTCGATCGACTACGTGCTCGACCGGCTCTGAGCCGAGGCCGTACCCGGGCCGGTGTCGTCACCGGACACCGGTGAGGCGTACCGTCGAGGGGACCGTCGCCGCAGCACGGGTGGCGGTCCCCGACTGACTGATCAGGCTGGTCATCCGCGACATGCGGGCGCGGCATCCCCCATCAGCTGCCCGAGGGGCGTACCGTGGGGCGAGACGCCCGGGTGGCCGACTCGTGGCGTACGGCCAGCGAAGCGGGACGGAGGCAACGCTATGCGCCCAGTACGCTTCGTCGCCCTCTCCGAGGACGGCCAGGCCCTGGTGCTCGCCGACGAGGTCGGGCGACTGCTCGCCCTGCCCATCGACGAACGGATCGCTACCGCCCTGCACGCCGAGCCCGGCGCTGCGCCGCTCACTGTGGCCAGCGCCAACCCGGCTGCGGAGATGGTGCCGTCCCTGTCCCCTCGGGACATCCAGGCCCGCATCCGGGCCGGAGAGTCCGCCGAGGACGTGGCCCGGATCGCCGGGGTCCCGGTCGACAGGGTCCTGCGGTACGCGGGTCCGGTGCTCCAGGAGCGGGCCATGCTCGCCCAGCACGCCCGGCGTACCCGACTCAAGGGTGCCGACAAGCCGACCCCGCTCGCCGAGGTCGTCAACGGTCGACTGGCCCAGCACGGCATCGACACCGAGAAGATCTCCTGGGACGCCTGGCGTCGCGACGACGGCACCTGGCGGATCGTGGCCACCTGGCCCTCCGGCAAGGCCACCGCCCAGGCGGTCTGGGACCTGGACAAGACCCGGCAGCACGTCGTCCCCCACGACGACATGGCGCAGTACCTGTGCGCCGAGCGCCCCACGCCGATCCTCGGCCAGGAGCCGGCACCGGAGCGCAGCGGACGCGCCCTGCCCGGACCCTCGCGGGGTGAACCGAGCCGGGGTGGCCACGGGCTGCCGACGCCGTCGGAGAACAGCCGGTCCGGCCGGGACCCGATCCGGGCCGGGCGAGACGCACTCCTCGCCTCCCTGGACCGTCCGCTCGGCTCGACCTCCGGGCGCGGGCTGGAACCGCGTACCCCGGCGGCCCTGGCCGGGGCGGACACCAACCGCCAGCGGGCGGTCGGCGGTGGGGCTGCCGCCCTGCTCGGCGGGGGTCAGGGTTCGGCGTTCGAAGACGACTCCGACGCGCCGAAGGAGGTCCCGGCCGTGCCGTCGCTCGCCGTCCTGCGGCCTCGACGTCAGGGCGCGGCAGCCACCGAGTCCACCAACGAGAGCGCGGGCAAGCCCCGCAAGCGGCTGCCGAGCTGGGACGACGTCCTCTTCGGTAGCGGTCCGGCGGCCCGCGAGTCCTCCTGACCCACTGCCTACACCCCTGACAGGAATCGTCGTGCCCACGGGCCGACGCGCCCCTGACCGGGGTACCCGTCAGAGCTACGGCAATGCCCCCGACGGATTCCCGTCGGGGGCATTGCCGTAGGTACGGGTCAGTAGTCCGCCGAGACGATGTAGAAGCGGGGACGGGGCAGCACCCGCAGCCGGAGCCGGGCCCCCTCGCGGCGCAGCTGCCAGGCCAACGCGATCACGGCGGCGACGAGCGAGATCAGACCGCCCATCCAGATGCTGGCCCCGGCCCCGAAGGTCTCAGCGATCCATCCGATCACCGGTGCCCCGACCGGGTTGGTGCCCAGGAACACCAGCACCCACAGGGCCATCACCCGACCCCGGAACGCCTCGTCCACACCGAGCTGGACCCGCTGGTTGGCCGCCTGGGCGAAGTAGACCATGAAGAACCCGGTCGGCAGGAGCAGCGCCACCACCAGCCAGTACCCCGGGGCGAGCCCGACCAGCGTGCCGCTGACGGCACAGGCCACGGCGGCGGCGAGCACCACCCAGACCGACGGTCGGCTGCGCCGCCCGGTGCCGGCGAGCG
>NZ_JBEPEQ010000100.1:0-21030 GCF_040300925.1 Micromonospora sp. NPDC000207 | reverse complement strand
GGGCCCCCGCCTGGCAATGCCGGTCCGCCGCCTCCCGGTCCCGCCGGGCCGCCACCGCCCGGCAGCGCCGGTCCGTCGTCAGGTGCGGCCGGGGGGCCGCCACCGCCGGGCAGCGCCGCCTTCACCTCGCGGTACGGCCTGGTCCGGCCCCGCGACGGGCGGTACCTGGCCGGGGTCTGCGTGGCGATCGGTCGGGCCACCAACACGGATCCGGTGCTGTGGCGGGTCATGCTCGCCGTGCTCGGGTTCTTCGGCGGGATCGGCATCCTGGTCTACCTCAGCGCCTGGCTGATCATCCCGGGTGAGGGGGACACCGCCTCCCCTGTCGAGTCGATGCTCGGGCGGGGCCGGTCGAGCATGTCGCCGGTGACGGTGATCGTGCTGAGCATCGTGGTCGCGGTGATCTTCACCTACATCGTCACCGACGCCTTCACCGCATTACTCCTCGGTGTGGCGATCCTTGTCGGTGGGGCGCTGCTGCTCAACCGGGAACGCAACGGTGCGCCGGGCCGCTCCCACCCGCCAGGCGGTCCGCCGCCGTTCGGGGCTGCGCCGACGGACGGGACGGCACCGTTCGCCGTGCCGCCGTACGCGACGGTGCCGGTGGCAGTCGCCCCGCACCACGCGATGCCGGACGCCTACCCCGCTGCCGGGTTGGGGGCGGTGCCCCCCGGCGTGCCGCCGCGTACCGCAGGGCAGCACTTCGCCGGACCGGCGGGAGGCGGGACCGTCCCTGCCTGGCCGGGCGTGCCCCCGACAGTGGCACCGCCCGTTCCCGCACCGCCGACCCCGCCGCCCGGGTCGGAGACGACGGCGGCGGTCCCGACGTCGGCCGTACCCTCGTGGGGCCCGGGTGCCGTCGGGGCCGGTTACCCGCCGGTTCCGCCGGGCGGCTACCGGCCGCCGTTCGCACCCCACGGGCCCTACGGCGGCCCCCCGCCACCACCGGTCCCGCCCGGACCGCCGCAGGCGGCGCCCCGTCCGCCGAAGCGGCCCCGGGAGCGGTCCCCGCTGGGGGCTGTCACCTTCTCCCTGATCTTCGTCGCCCTCGGCGTCCTCGCCGTGCTCGACCTGCTCGGCGTCGTGTCGGCCCGGCCGTCGGCGTACTTCGCGGTGGCCCTGGCGACCATCGGGGTCGGGCTCCTGGTCGGCACGTGGTTCGGCCGCGCCCGGTGGCTGATCGCCCTGGGCCTGGTCGCCACAGCGGCGCTCGGGGTGGTCACCGTGGGCGAGTCCTGGCAGCGGGTCCGCACGTACGACGGGAACGTCACCTGGACACCAGCCGACCACACCGAACTCTCCGACCGGTACGAGCACTTCTTCGGCCGCGCCGTACTGGACCTGCGTGCCGTCGACTTCGACGGCCAGGACAGTCAGGTCACCGTCTCGATCAACTTTGGGGAGGCCATCGTGCATCTGCCCTCGGACGTCGACGTCACTGTGATCAGCGACGTACGCGCCGGTGAGGCGGACATCCTCGGCCAGCGCACCAGCGGAGTCGACAACCGCGACCGAAGGGTCCTCGACTCGGGCGTGGACGGCTCCGGCGGCGGGACGCTGACCCTGTACGTCAACGTCAAGGCCGGCCACCTGGTGGTGACCCGATGAGGACCCACCGCACGGATCTCGTCTCGTTCGCCTTCGGACTGATCTTCCTGGGCATCGCGGTCTGGTGGCTCGTCGCCCAGCTGGTCGGGTTCGTCGCTCCGGCGGTCGGCTGGTTCGTCGCCGGGGCGTTGCTCCTGGTCGGCCTGCTCGGCCTGGCGGGTGTGGTACGCGCGGCCCGGTCGTCGAAGACCGGGCGTACCGCACCCGACGGACAGACCGAACCCGACGGACAGGACCCGCTGGACGAGTCGGCCCGGCCGGACGTGACAGTCGAACAGTCTCTCGTCGACGGCCACGATGCCCCACCGATCGGGCGGGACCGGGCCCTCGACTGACCACAGCGGTGTGGTCGGTGCCGGACGGCGCTTATGCTGGCCGGGGGAGATCTCCCCCGCCCCGTGGGTCCGTGCCACCGCGTCACGCCGCGATTGCCGTCAGCTACCTCGTCAGGAGCCCGTTCGAGATGACCCAGTCCCCCGCCGTGCCCGCCGCCGGCCGGCCCGGCCCGGTCCGCATCGGCGAGCGTGCCGCTCGTACCCTCGTCACCGAACTCGCCCGCCACAACGACCCCAAGCCCGCGCTGCTCGTCGGTGCGGACCCGGAGTCCGCGGCGCTCGCCGCAGCGTTCGACGCGCTGCTGCCGGGTGACGTGCTCACAGTCGTCGCGGCGGCCGGGTCGACCGCCGCCGACCTGCGCCTGCACGTCGAGACTCAGGGTCGGTGGATCGCCGACCGGGTACGCGTCGTGGACTCCCTCGGCGAGGCCGACACCGCCGAGGTGATCGTGGTGGCCGAGCCGCTCACCGGCACCGCCGACGAGGCCCGGGCCACGATCGAGGGTCTGGGCAAGCTGCTCGCCGAGGGTGGAGTGATCACCGTGGCGACGCCCGCCCTTCCCGGCCGGACCGAGGGCGCGGCGGCGGAGCTGGAGCGCCAGAGCGCGCTGTTCGGCGTCGGCACCGACCTGGTGCTGCGCAACAAGCCTCCGGTACGGATCCACCGGCTGCGGTTGACAGTGGCGGAGGTGGCTCGGGCCGCCCGGCTGGCCCCGGCCCACCGGCCGTCAAGCGTCCCGCTGACCCGGGGCATGCACATCGACTCCAACGGGGTGGCCGCGGCCGGCATCGCCCTCGGGTTGGCCGGACTGGCCCGGGTGACCCGCCCGAAGTCGAAGCTGTGGCTGGTACCGGCGCTGGCCGC
The DNA here is from genome assembly GCF_040300925.1 of Micromonospora sp. NPDC000207. NCBI lineage: Bacteria > Bacillati > Actinomycetota > Actinomycetes > Micromonosporales > Micromonosporaceae > Micromonospora > Micromonospora sp. NPDC000207. Next base: position 18,222 of record NZ_JBEPEQ010000100.1, on the reverse strand, counting down.
GATCCCGGTCGCCGCCTTCTTCCGCGACCCGCAGCGGGACGTGCCGGAGGACCCGTCGGCAGTGGTCGCCGCCGCCGACGGTGAGGTCCTGTCGGTCCAGCGGCTCTACGACGAGCGGTTCGGCGACGGCGAGTGGCTCCGGGTGGCGGTCTTCCTGTCCGTCCTCGACGTGCACGTCAACCGCTCCCCGGTGGCCGGCAAGGTGGCCGACTACTTCGTCGCCGACGGCGGGTTCGCCAATGCGATGAAGCCGGAGGCCGAGCACAACGTCGCGGCGTACACGGTGTTGGACACCGACCACGGAACGGTTGTGGTCGCGCAGCGTACCGGCCTGATCGCCCGGCGGATCGTGCAGCGGGCGCCGATCGGGTCGCTGCTGGCCCGGGGCGAGCGGTTCGGACTGATCCGGTTCGGCTCGCGGACCGACGTCTACCTCCCGGCCGACGCGGCCGAGCCGCTCGTCGGTCCCGGTGACCGGGTGGCCGGCGGATCCACTGTCATCGCCCGCTGGCAGTAGTCACTGCGGGAACGACGAGAACGGGGTGCCGCGTCCGCGCGGCACCCCGTTCTCGTCGGTTCGATCAGACGCCGGCGGTCCGGCGCTGGTGCAGCCAGAGCAGCGGTCCACTGGCCAGGTAGCCCACCACGATCAGCGCGAAGGTGAGCCGGACGTCGATCAGCGCACCGGTCACCGGCACCAGCCACACCCACGGCGGCAGCTTGACCAGGCGGGCGAGCTTGGCGTACGGGAAGCTGGAGACCATGGTGAAGGCCAGCAGGGCGACCCCGGCGACCTGGAGCACCGCCGGCACCTCCAGGCCGATGGCCACGCCGAGGGCGAGCACCGCGGCGGCCATCGTGGTGGGGACGCCGCAGAAGAACCGGCCGTCCTTCGGCGAGACGTTGAACCTGGCCAGTCGGATCGCCGCGCAGGCGGCGACGAGTGCGGCGGCCACCGCCGCGGCGGCAGTGGGGGCCGACCCGGCGAGCGAGGCGTAGACCACCACCGGGGCGGCGAGCCCGAACGAGCACATGTCGGCCAGCGAGTCCATCTGCGCGCCGAACGGGCTGGCCACACCGAGCCGGCGGGCGAGCAGGCCGTCGAGGCCGTCGAAGGCCACGCAGGCGATCAGCAGCAGCGCGGCGAGCCGCACCTCGCCGTGCATGGCGACGAAGATGGCGTTGATGCCGAGCACCAGGCTGGCCAGGGTGCAGGCGTTGACGAGTGCGAACTTCAGCCGCCGACCGACTGTGCGTTCACCGGGGAGCAGCGGGATGGTCGCAGTCGGTGACTCGTCGACGGGCACCGGACGGACGGTGGGGGGCACCGCCGGGCTGACCGGAGCGATCGTCGTCGCCTCGGCACCGACTGTGCGGCCCAGGCCGTATCGGCGGCGTGGCCGGTCGACGTGACGGTGTTCGGGCAGGACCAGGTCGGTTCCGGTGGACGAGTCGCCGTTCTGGCGACCCACCCGGACCAGGAGTACCTGTCGGGCGAACGTGCCGCTGCGGCGCAACCTGCCCGCCCAGCGACGCCCTGCGGGGCGCGGACTGTCAGTCGTACGACGCCGGCGCCATGGGGCTCTCGGCACGGTTCCTCCATCACCGGATCGAATCACCGCCACGAGGACGGGATGGTCCGGCTCTTCTCGTGCCGGACCGCTTGCTGGCCCGGCAGCCGTTTCGCGGAGTACACAATTGCACAGGGGAACGGGGGTTGGCGATAGCTGCCGGCGGTACTTGTATCTCCCTTAAACCGCGCCGACCGCCCTCTTGTTCCCGTCTATGGCGATATCATCCATTTGGGCAGGCTGCCCCAACTTGAGGCAGATGGCCCACCTGCTACTTTTATCCGCCGGTGACGCGCTTCCTTGCGTGACGGATAGTTACCCAGGTTGGCGGAGTTCAACCACTTTGCCGCTGGATAGCCGTTTCGCGCATTAACTTCACCTACCGACTCTACCGGAGAGCACCACGGCCGGCGCATCGGGTGTCAGCTATGCGGCTTAACGCCCGGTTAGTCGGGCTGCCACCTCGGTCAATGAGAGGGTAGCGATCTGATTCGGGGCGAACCACGCGGCCCGCGCGGTCGAACCTCCCGCCGCTTCGGTCACCACCGCCTCGGTCGGCACGTCCACCACCATCCGGTAGACGACCCGGACACTGTGCCAGTCCATCGGCCGCCCCTCCGGACCCATCGCCCTCGGGTTGTGCAGGTTGTCCACGTCCACCACCTCGACCACCCGACCGACCTGCCCGGTCTCCTCCACCAACTCCCGCAGGAGGGCCGCGATCGGCTGCTCACCGTGGTCGGTGCCACCACCGGGCAGGTGCCACCGCCCCGCCCCCGGGTACCCCTCGGCGATCATCGTGAGCAGGATCCGCCCGGCGGGGTCGGTGACCAGCCCGTACGCGGCGAACCGCTGACCCCGGTCGCGATCCTGGGCCGTCAGGGCCACCGGAGCGGGCTCCGACGTCGGCGACGCCGGCGCGACAGGCAGGTCGAGCAGCTCGACGACGAACGGCAGCAGGGCCAGGCGGGACGCCTCGGCGGTAGTGCACCAGGCCACGTCCGGGTGTCGGTCGGACGGGACCCGGGATCCGCCCGGCCGGACCGTCACCTCGAAGACCACCCGGTCGGTGTGCACCGCCCGATCGGACACGTGGGCCACGTCAGCCACTGCGGCGTGCACCCCGCCGACCTCCACGGAGAGCCCGGTCTGCTCGACGAACCGGCGTACCAGGGTGCGCGCCGGGTGCTCGGCGTGCTGCACGGTTCCCCCGGGCAGGCCCCACGCCCCGGGGAAGAGGGAGTCGTCAGGCCCCCGCACCAACAGCACGCGGCCACCGTCACGACACAGTCCGTAGGAGCCGATCCGTCGTTCCCGCGTACCCACAGTGAACCCTCCCCGCCCGTCCCACCTCGTCGATCATGAGGCTAACCACAGATGGGCCGGCGTGCCGCCCGGTCGGCCCCACACCCGACGAGTGGGGAGGGAGGGGACGGGCGGGGAGGGAGGCCAGGGTGTCAGGTCAGCCGGGCCGCCTGCACCGCCTCGGCGGTGACCTCGGTGAGGCGGTCGGAGGGCAGCGCCCCCAACTCCTCCCTACCGAACCAGCGCGCCTCGCAGGTGGAGCCGCCGACATCGGTCACGACGGGTGGGGCCGGTTGGTCGACCATGACCCGGTAGAAGGCGCGGACGCCGTGCCAGTCGATCGGGTAACCCTCCGGCCCGAGGGAGGCGGCGTCCCGGTGGCTGGCCACCCCGAGCAGCTCGACCAGGCGGCCGGTCTGCCCGGTCTCCTCGACGAGCTCCCGGATCAGCGCCGCCCCCGGCTGCTCGCCGTAGTCGGTGCCGCCGCCGGGCAGGTGCCAGCAGCCCGCCCCGGGGTAGCCGTCGGCCACCCGGGTGAGCAGCACCCGACCCGCCGGGTCGGTCGCCACCGCGTAGGCGGCGAACCGCTGTGCCCGGTGCAGCCCGTCCGGGCCGGGAACCGCGTAGAAGGAGGGGAAGTCGGGAGCCTCGTCCGGCACCACGTCGACCGAGCTGGTCGACAGGCCCAGGGCGCGGGCGGTGAACGAGCGCAGCGGCAACAGCCGGGCCTCGTCGAGGGTGAACCAGCGGGCCAGGTCGGTGGGCCGGTCCACCCGGTCGGTAAGGGTGCCACCACGGACCGACACCCGGTAGATCAGCCGGTCGGTGTGGATGGTGATAGCCCGCTCGGGCAGCGCCCGCATGTCGGCCAGGACGTCGGAGAGGCCGGAGACGGCGACCGAGAGCCCGGTCTCTGCCGCGGTCTCCCGGACGACGGTGTGGTTCGGGTCCTCGCCGTGGTCGACTGCGCCGCCGGGCAACGACCAGGTGCCGGGGGTGCCGGAGCGCTCTGATGCGCGGACCAGCAACACCCGACCGACTGAGTCAGCACAAACTGCGTATGCCGCGATCTTGCGGAGCGGCTCCAGCATGGTGGTCACGAGGGGAAATTCTCCCCGGAGCGCGTTACCGCGGCGGAAAAGAGTCGGATTCCTGACGTAATGCTGGTCAGAGGAGATAGATCAGAGTAAGGCCACTCACCTCCGGGTCGACTCAGGGTACGGATCCGGGCAGTCACCGAGGTCGTGACGCCCCGTGCGAGGCACCGTGGAGGCATGACTTCTCCACACACCGCTCAGGCCCCGTACAAGCAGCTCCGCCGCCCGACCACCGACCGGATGGTGGCCGGCGTGGCCAGTGGACTCGGCCGCTACTTCGCCGTCGACCCCACCCTCGTCCGGGTGGTCTTCGCGGTGGCGACGATCCTGACCGGGGGCCTCGCCGCCCTCGCGTACCCGGTCCTGTGGTTCCTGATGCCCGAGGAGCCGAACGGTGCGCCGGCCTGGCCGCACCCGGTGGGATCGTCCCCCGGATTCCCCCCGCCGCAGCCCCACCCCGCCTGGCCGACGTCCCCGTCGGCTCCGGCACCTGCGCCGACCTCACCGGTGGCGGCACAACCGCCGTCGACCGAACCGGTCCACCCGGCCACCGCCACGGCGGACGCCACGTCCACCACGGCACCGCCCGAGGGACCGGCTAGGACCGGCTGACCTGCCCGGGGAGGGTCACTCCCACTCGATGGTGCCCGGAGGCTTGCTGGTCACGTCCAGGACGACCCGGTTCACCTCGGCGACCTCGTTGGTGATCCGGGTCGAGATCCTCGCCACCAGGTCGTAGGGCAGCCGGGACCAGTCGGCGGTCATCGCGTCCTCGCTCGACACCGGGCGCAGCACCACGGGATGCCCGTAGCTGCGCCCGTCACCCTGCACCCCGACGCTGCGGACGTCGGCCAGGAGCACCACCGGGAACTGCCAGACCCCCCGGTCCAGGCCGGCGGCGGTCAGCTCCTCCCGGGCGATCAGGTCGGCACGGCGCAGCAGGTCCAGCCGCTCCTGGTCCACCGCGCCGATGATCCGGATGGCCAGCCCGGGGCCGGGGAACGGGTGCCGCCAGATCATCGCCTCGGGCAGCCCCAACTGGAGGCCGAGCGCCCGGACCTCGTCCTTGAACAGCGTGCGCAACGGCTCCACCAGGGCGAACTTCAGGTCCTCCGGGAGGCCCCCGACGTTGTGGTGGCTCTTGATGTTGGCGGTACCGCTACCCCCGCCGGACTCCACCACGTCCGGGTAGAGCGTGCCCTGCACCAGGAACTCGACGTCACCGTGCGCGGCGACCTCCCGGGCGGCGGCCTCGAAGACCCTGATGAACTCCCGGCCGATGATCTTCCGCTTCTGCTCCGGGTCGGTCACCCCGGCCAACGCGTCGAGGAACCGGTCGGCAGCGTCGACCACCTTCAGCTTGATCCCGGTCGCCGCGACGTAGTCCTTCTCGACCTGCTCGGCCTCGCCCGCGCGCAGCAGCCCGTGGTCGACGAAGACACAGGTGAGCTGGTCACCGATGGCCTTGTGGACCAGGGCGGCGGCGACCGCGGAGTCGACCCCGCCGGAGAGGGCGCAGATGACCTCCTTGTCGCCGACCTGCGCCCGGATCTGGGCGACCTGGTCGTCGATGATGTTCTCCGGCGTCCAGGTCGGCTCGATGCCCGCGATGCCGTACAGGAAGCGGGTCAGCATCTCCTGGCCGTACGCGGTGTGCCCGACCTCCGGGTGGAACTGGACCCCGGCCCGACGCCCGGCGACGTCCTCGAAGGCGGCGACCGGCGCACCGGCCGACTCGGCGGTCACCACGAACCCGTCGGGGGCCTCGGTCACGCAGTCGCCGTGGCTCATCCAGACCGGGAGGTCCGCCGGCAGCTCACGGAGCAGGACGCCGGCCTCGGCACGGGGGTGCAGCGGGGTGCCGCCGTACTCCCGGCCCCCGGTCCGCGCGACGGTGCCGCCGAGCGCCAGGGCCATCGCCTGGAAGCCGTAACAGATGCCGAAGACCGGCACGTCGGCGGTGAACATCGCGGCGTCGACCTGCGGGGCACCTGGCGCGTAGACGCTGGACGGGCCCCCGGACAGGATGATCGCCGCCGGGTCCTTCGCCAGCATCTCGGCGACCGGCATGGTGTGCGGGACGATCTCCGAGTAGACCTTCGCCTCGCGTACCCGCCGTGCGATGAGTTGGGCGTACTGGGCTCCGAAGTCCACCACGAGGACGGGACGAGGCGTGCTCATGCGCAGGAAGCCTACCGACAGTCACCCCGGCACCGACCACGGGCTCCCCGCTTTCGGTACGTCCCGACCCACCCGACCCGACAGGCCCGTGCGACCCGACCCGACCGGCCGGTGGCACCCGACCCGACGGGGGCCTTCCTTCCTCACTAGCGGGGTTGGGGGTGGGTGGGGCGGCGGGTGCCGTAGAGCCAGGGGTCGAAGACGTCGTCGAGCTGCTTGCCGGAGATCCGTTCGGCGAGTGCCACGAACTCGTCGGTGGTGGCGTTGGCGTCACGCTTCTCCGCCGGCCAGGTCCTGAGGATCCGGAAGAACGCCTCGTCACCGACGGCCAGCCGGAGCGCGTGCACGGTCATCGCACCCCGCTGGTAGACCGACTCGCTGAACAGGTTCTCCGGGCCGGGCCGACCGGGCGGGGTGCTCCACAGCTGCGGGGACGCCTCGGCGTAGCGGGCGTCGAAGGTCTGCTGCACGCCGGGGCCACCGTCGTGTTCCTTCCACAGCCATTCGGCGTAGGTGGCGAAGCCCTCGTTGAGCCAGATGTCGGACCACCTGGTCAGCGCCACGCTGTTGCCGAACCACTGGTGGGCAAGCTCGTGGACGACGACCTCGACGTTGCTGCCCCGGGCGAAGAAGCTCGGCCCGTAGACCGGGCGGGACTGGGTCTCCAGGGCGTACCGGATCCGGGGGTCGGCGATCGCCACCCCGCCGTACGCCTGCACCGGGTACGGGCCGAAGAGGGTCTCCAGGTAGTCGGCGACCCGTACGGTGGCGGCCATCGACTCGTCGGCAGGCCCCTTCGGCAGGCCGGTGCTGACAGCGTGGTAGACCGGCCTGCCCTTGTGCTCGCCGGTGCTCACCCGGAACCGGCCGATCACCACGGTGCTCAGGTAGCTGGCCATCGGGACCCGCTCGGCCCACTTCCAGGTGGTCCAGCCGTCGGCGCTGCTGCGACCCTGCGGTACGCCGTTGCTGACAGCGGTGAGCCCCTCCGGGACGGTGATCTCGAAGTCGTACGTGGCCTTGTCGGAGGGGTGGTCGTTGACCGGGAACCAACTGCTCGCCGACTCGGGCTGGCCGAGGGCGACCGCCCCGTCGGCGGTGTGCAGCCACCCGCCCTCGCCGAGGGTCTCGTTCTCGATCGGCTGTGGTCTGCCCGCGTAGGTGACCTCGGTGCGGAACCCGGTGCCGGTGCGGAGTCCGGCGGCCGGGGTGACCACCAGTTCGCTGCCCTCCTGCTGGTGCCGGGCGTCGGCACCGTCCACTGTGACCTTCGAGACGGTGAGCCCGGAGAGATCCAGGTTGAACGACGACAGGTCGGCGACGGCTGTGGCCTCGATGGTGGTGGCACCGGTGAGCCGCTCGTCGGCCGGGTCGTAGCGGACCCGGACCGTGTACCTGTCGACGTCGTACCCGCCGTTGCCGTAGGTGGGGAAGTAGTCGTCGCCGATTCCGGCGGCTCCGGGCCGGAAGTCCGGGGACGAGGGTGCGCCGGACGGCCCGTCCCGGCGCTCGGGTGCCGACTGGCATCCGCCCACCAGGAGCGCCCCGGTCAGGAGCAGGCCGACGGCCCGTCGGGTACCGCGTCGGGTCACACCCATGGATCCTCCCGTGAGAGCAGTCCGGCCGATCCTCCCGCGCGAGCAGTCCGGCCGATCCTTCCGGTCAGCCTAGGCGGGCTCGGGACGTCGGTCGGGGATGGACAGGCCGTAGCAGGCCCCCTCCACCAGGCTTTCGTCGAAAAATACAAAAGTTTGCCCTGCTGAGTTCTTTCTTTTCGCGGGGCACCGAAGTTAAGGTCTGACCCCAAGATGTAACGCGGACGCAACACTCCTCACGCGCTACGACGACCTTGGCCAGCGCCCCGGTCGCCCCTTCCCCCGAGGGGCGGCACACGTCCACCCGTGGCGGCGAGTGGACTCATAACCCCCGAAACTCCCCCTCATCGCGGACCGACGGTCCCCACCGGACTCTCCGGGGACCTCGACGGCGCTTCGGCGGCGCCGTCCGGCGGATCCGCCGCACACCTGGTGTTCCCCACCGACGGCGGCTCGCCGTCACGGACGCTCGACGGCCTCCCTGCCGTCTAGGAAGGTGCAACGATGCCGGACCCCCAGCTCTCCCACGACCCCGTCACGCAGACCACCGACGGTCGGCTCAGTCGGCGTAAGCTCCTCGCCGCCTCGGCCGGGGCCGCCGCCGCCATCGGTGCCGTCGGCATGCCGGTGCTCAGTACCGCCGCACCCGCCCTCGGCGCCACCCGCAAGACCGACCCGGACACCGGCAGCAGCGGTCTGCGGGCCGCTCCCCTGATCCCCGACCGCAACCGGGGCTGCATGCTGTACTCGGTGCGGGACCGGATCTCGGCCGCCCCCGACGACAGCGGGGTGCCGTACGGCTTCGAGCGGGTCCTCGCCCGGCTCGCCGAGATCGGCTACAAGGAGATCGAGTTCGCCGGCTTCACCCAGAACACCGGGATCCTGGGTCGACAGATCACCCCGGCCGAGATCCGCAAGGCACTCGACGACAACGGCCTGGTCGCCAACGGCTGCCACGTCACCATCAACCCCAGCACCTTCCAGCAGCAGATGGACATCGCCGAGACGCTGGGGATGAGGAACATCGGCACCGGCAGCGCCCCGACCAACAGTGCCTACAAGGCCGACTGGGACGCCCAGGCCGACATCTGGAACGAGCTGGGCCGCCAGGCCCGCTCCCGGGGGATGCGGCTCTACACCCACAACCACGACGCCGAGTACAACTTCCTCATCGACTCGGGCCCCCGCAACTCGGCCGGTCAGCAGACCCGCTCCTCCGGCATCCGCCGGCTGGAGTACTTCTTCGGGCAGACCGACCCCCGGTACGTCTTCTTCGAGATGGACATCTACTGGGCGTACGTGGCCCGGTTCAAGCACCAGAAGTTCATCAACCCCAACGGGGTCGAGAGGACCAGCCTCTTCGACCCGATCCTCACCGTGGCCGACCGGGCCCGGCGGTTCCCGCTGTTCCACGCCAAGGACGGCACCCGCCGCCCCGACGCCACCAACGGGTACGACTTCGCCCCCCTCGGCGAGGGCGTCATCAACTTCCAGCAGTTCTTCCAGACGATCGGCGAGCGGCACTTCCCCAGCGCCAACTGGGAGATGGACAGCGCCCCCGGCGGCAACGACAACCGGGGCCAGTCCCTGGACATCGCCGCCCGGAGCTACCAGAACCTCTCCGACCTCACCATCTACCTGCCCAAGTGATCCCCCGGCGGGGGCCGGTGTCCACCGGCTCCCGCCCGGGTCGGGCCGCCCGTCGCCGGACGAGGCGCCCCCTCCAGTTCCCGCGCTGATCGGCGGCACGCGCGGGCACCGACGACGTACCGCACGGCGGCGGTCCGCGTCGTCAGTCCAGGTTCACCCCTCGCACCCGCGCCACCGGCCCCCGCGCCGGTACTTCCGCGCGCCTGCCGACCCCCGGAGGCACCATGAAAGTCTCGACCGGCCGACGATGGCTCGCCGTCGCCGCTGGGTTCATGCTCGCCGCTTCGCTCGTACCCCCCACCGCCGCCGCCGCCAACCCGGAGCTCGACACCCCGCCCGAGGACATGGTCGCCGCCGAGAACGGCCCGGCCGCGCTCCGCTCCGACGTCCGGGCGCCGGAGAGCTTCGGCGTCCTGGTCTTCACCAAGACCGCCGGTGAGCGCCGCGCCTCCATCAGGGACGGCTCGCTCCTGCTGCGCAACCTCGGCAAGAACAACGGCTTCGACGTCACGGTCAGCGAGGACGCCAACCTCTTCACCGCCGACGAGCTGGTGAAGTACCGGGCGATCGTCTTCCTCAACACCAGCGGCGACATCCTCAACTCGGCCCAGGAGGCCGCCTTCGAGGAGTACATCAAGACCGGTGGCGGGTTCGTCGGCATCCACTCCGCCGCCGAGACCGAGCCGGACTGGCAGTTCTACCAGGACCTGATCGGGGCGAAGGCCACCGGCAAGTCCTCGGTCACCGAGGCCGTCATCGACGTGGCGGACCGGGCCCACCCGGCCACCGAGACCCTACCGCGTCAGCTTCAGCACACCGACCAGTGGTACAACTTCTCCACGAACGTCCGGGGCAAGGCGCACGTCCTCGCCACCCTCGACGAGGCCAGCTACACCGGTGGCACGATGGGCTTCGACCACCCGATCACCTGGTGCCAGGACTACCAGGGCGGGCGGTCCTTCTACACCGGTCTGGGCCACACCGGGGACACCTTCCGGTACAACCCCTTCCGCAAGCAGATCCTCGGTGGCATCCGGTGGGCGGCCGGCGTGGTCGAGGGCGACTGCGGCGCCACGGTGTGGGCCAACTACGAGAAGGTCACCCTCAACGACGAGCCCGGCGAGCCGATGAACCTGTCGGTGCTCCCGGACGGCCGGGTCCTGCACAGCACCCGTGGCGGCGAGGTCCGACTCTACGACCCGGCCACCGGTGCCAGCCCGGTGATCACCACCGTCCCGGTCTACACCCACGACGAGGACGGCCTCCAGTACGTCACCATCGGGCCGGACTTCGCCAAGGACAAGTGGGTCTACATCTACTACTCCCCGAAGATCCCGGGCACCAACGAGGGCACCGCTCCGGTCACCTCGAACGACCCGACCGCGTGGGACGCGTACAAGGGGTGGAACCAGCTCTCCCGGGTGAAGTTCGTGGAGGACCCCACCCCCCGCCTGGACCTGACCACCGAGCAGCAGATCCTGCGGGTGGACGTCGACCGGGGCGCCTGCTGCCACGTGGCCGGCGAGATCCGGTTCGACGGCAAGGGCCTGCTCTACCTGGTCACCGGGGACGACACCAACGCCGCCGGGTCGGACCAGTACACCCCGATCCTGGAGATGCCCACCCAGGGGCCGGCCTACGACGCCCAGCGCTCCTCGGCCAACACCAACGACCTCCGGGGCAAGGTCATCCGGATCAAGATGAAGGCCGACGGGACGTACAGCATCCCGCGCGGCAACCTCTTCCCGGAGGGTACGGAGAAGACCCGCCCGGAGATCTTCCTGATGGGTCTGCGCAACCCCTTCCGGTTCGACGTCTCCGACAACGGCTTCGTCTACATCGGTGACTACTCCCCCGACGCCCGGGTGCCCCACCCGGACCGTGGCCCGGAGGGCACCGGCAGGTGGATCGCCACGAACAAGGCCGGCAACTACGGCTGGCCGTACTGCAACACCCCGGACCAGCCGTACATCGACTTCGACTTCGCCACCCGTACGCCGAAGGGGGCCTTCGACTGCGCCGCCCCGATCAACGACTCGCCGCGCAACACCGGTCTGCGGGAGCTGCCGAAGGTCGAGCCGGTGCAGTTCTGGTACACCTTCAACGCCACCACCCCGTGTCCCGAGGCGTACCTCCAGAACCCGGCCCAGGCCTGTGACTTCAAGTGGCCGGTGATCGGCACCGGTGGGGTCGGCCCGATGGGCGGCCCGATCTACAAGTACGACAGGGACTCGACCTCCGAGGTCAAGTTCCCCGAGTACTACGACAACGCCGTGGTCTTCGGTGAGTTCACCCGCGACAAGTTCTTCATGATGCGGACCAACGGCCGGGACCGGCTCTTCGACGTGGAGTCCTTCGTCCCGAACACCCCGTTCAGCAGCCCGATGGACATGGAGTTCGGCCCGGACGGGTCCCTCTACGTCCTGGAGTACGGCAAGGGCTTCTTCCGGGCCAACCCGGAGGCCCAACTCTCGGTGATCCGGTACGTCAAGGGCACCCGGGCCCCGGTGGCCGACCTCCAGGCCGGCCCGACCTCGGGGCAGGCCCCGCTGACGGTCAACTTCGACGCGACGGCCAGCTACGACCCGGACCCGGGTGAGTCGATCTCCTTCGCCTGGGACTTCACCAGCGACGGCACAGTCGACTCGGCCGACCCGGTCACCTCGTTCACCTACACCGAGAACGGCACCTACACCGCCCGGTTGACGGTGACCGACTCCAGCGGGAAGACCGCGGTGCTGACCCGACAGATCACCGTCGGCAACACCGCCCCGACGGTGACCGTCACCTCGCCCATCCCGGGCAGCCTCTTCAACTGGGGTGACGAGGTCCCGTACGTGGTCACCGTGACCGACCCCGAGGACGGGACGATCGACTGCTCCCGGGTCACCGTCACCTTCGTCCTCGGCCACGACGACCACGGCCACCCGGACGGCTCGGTCACCGGCTGCACCGGCACCATCCCGACCCCGGCCGACGGGGCCGACCACGCCGGCAGCTACCTCTACGGCGGGCTCAGCGCCTCCTACACCGACCTTGGTGGGGGCGGTCAGGGACCGTTGACCGGCACCGGCCAGACCATCATCCAGCTCTACCGTCAGCAGGCCGAGTTCGCCCAGATCAAGCAGGGCGTCGGGGTGGCCAACACCGCCGACACCGGAGGCGGCCAGCACGTCAACGGCATCGACCCGGGTGATCACATCGCGATGGACCCGATCAACCTGGGCGGGGTCACCTCGATCACGCTGCGGCACTCCGGCGGGTCGGCCGCCACCGCCGGTCAGCCCCGGGCCCAGGTCGAGCTGCGACTCGACGCACCCGACGGGCCCCTGGTGGGCACCGCGAACCTGAACGCCACCACCGGCAACAACGCGTTCACCAGCACGAACGTGGCGGTGAACCAGCCGGCCGGCTCACACAAGCTCTACTTCGTCTTCCGGAGCGTCGAGGGCGGGCCGACCAGCAACCTGTTCAACTTCAACTGGGTCAACTTCAACACCGACTGACCCCCGAGGTACGACGAGGACCGGCCCCCGCCACAGTGGCGGGGGCCGGTTCCGTTCGTCTACCCGGTCGGCCGACCGGAGGTCGACTGGCCCGTCCGGGGCGAACCGTCGGAGGTCGACGGGCCGTCCGGGTCGAGCCGCAGGTCAGCGGTCCAGGACCAGGCCGACCTTCTGGAACTCCTTGAGGTCCCGGTAGCCGCACTTGGCCATCGCCCGGCGCAGCGCACCGAAGAGGTTGAGCTGGCCGTCCGGCTCGTCGGCCGGGCCGAAGAGCAGCTGCTCCATCGAACCGATCGGCTCACCGGCGACCTCGAACGCCCCCCGGGGCAGCGACGGGTGGCTGGCCGCCGAGTGCCACCAGGCACCCCCGGCCGGTGCCTCCGCGCACAGCGAGAGGGGCTCGCCGAGCATCACGGCGTCGGCACCGCACCCCAGCGCCTTGGCGATGTCACCCGAGGTACGCAGGTCACCGTCGGCGATCAGGTGCACGTACCGGCCGCCGGTCTCGTCGAGGTAGTCCCGGCGGGCCGCCGCGGCGTCGGCGATCGCGGTGGCCATCGGCACCCGGATGCCCAGCACCGACTCGGTGGTCGACCACTCGTCCCCACCGGTGCCGATGATGACGCCGGCCGCACCGGTCCGCATCAGGTGCAGGGCGGTCTTGTAGTCGGTGCACCCGCCGACGATGACCGGGAGGTCCAGGTCGGCGATGAACTCCTTGAGGTTCAGCGGCTCGTCGGTGGTGGAGACGTGCTCGGCGGAGACGATGGTCCCCTGGATGACCAGGATGTCCACCCCGGCGTCCAGGATCACCGGGGCCAGCGCCAGGGTGTGCTGGGGGGAGACCCGAACCGCCACGGTGCCCCCACCGGCGCGCAGCTCGCGTACCCGCTCGGCGATCAGGTCGGGGCGGATCGGCTCGGCGTACACCTCCTGGAGGCGCTTGGTGGCGCGGGCGTCCTCGCCCAGCGCGGCCAGCTCCTCCAGGACCTTCGCCGGGTTCTCGTACCGGGTCCAGAGCCCTTCGACGTTGAGCACGCCGAGCCCACCGAGTTCGCCGAGCCGGACGGCCGAGGCCGGGCTCATGGTGGCGTCCGAGGGGTGCCCGACGCAGGGGATGGCGAAGGGGTACGCGTCGAGCTGCCACGCGGTGGAGACGTCGTCGACGTCCCGGGTACGCCGGCTCGGCACGATGGCGATGTCGTCCAGGTGGTAACCGCGCTGCGCGGTCTTACCCAGCCCGATCTCGACCACGTCACGCATGATGGGGGCTCCAGTTGTTCGTCGGGGTGGCGGTCAGCGGGAGTGGTAGTTGGGCGCCTCGACGGTCATCTGGATGTCGTGCGGGTGGCTCTCCTTCAGCCCCGCCGCGGTGATCCGGATGAGCTGGCCCCGCTGGTGCAGCTCGGCGATGCTCTCCGCGCCGACGTACCCCATGGCGGCGCGGAGCCCGCCGATGAGCTGGTGGGCGACCTGGGCCAGCGGGCCCCGGTAGGGCACCTGACCCTCCACACCCTCCGGGACCAGCTTGTCCTCGGCCAGGACGTCCTGCTGGAAGTAGCGGTCCTTGGAGTACGACTTGGCCTGACCACGGGACTGCATCGCGCCGAGCGACCCCATCCCCCGGTACGCCTTGTACTGCTTGCCGTTGATGATGATCAGGTCACCGGGGCTCTCCTCGCAGCCGGCCAGCAGGCTGCCGAGCATCACCGTGTTCGCCCCGGCCACCAGGGCCTTGGCGATGTCGCCGGAGTACTGGATGCCGCCGTCACCGATGACCGGGACCCCGGCGGGGCGGGCCGCCCGGGCCGCCTCCATGATCGCGGTGATCTGCGGCACCCCGACGCCGGCCACGATCCGGGTGGTGCAGATGGCGCCCGGCCCCACTCCGACCTTCACCCCGTCGACGCCCGCGTCGACGAGGGCCTTCGCCCCGGCGTACGTGGCGATGTTGCCGCCGACGACGTCGACGGCGACGTCCTTCTTGAGCCGGCGGACCATGTCGAGGACGGCCCGCTGGTGGCCGTGGGCGGTGTCGACGATCACCACGTCGACACCGGCGTCGACGAGGGTCCGGGCCCGCTTGTAGGAGTCCTCCCCCACCCCGACGGCGGCGGCGACCCGCAGCCGACCGGCGTCGTCCTTGGTGGCGTTGGGGTACTGCTCGCTCTTGGTGAAGTCCTTCACCGTGATCAGGCCGCGCAGCTTGCCGGAGCCGTCCACGATCGGCAGCTTCTCCACCTTGTGCTGGCGGAGCAGGCTCAGCGCGTCGTCCTTGCTCACCCCGACCGGGGCGGTGATCAGCGGCGTCCGGGTCATGATCTCGCGGACCGGGGTGGCCGGCTCGGAGACGAAGCGCATGTCCCGGTTGGTGACGATGCCCACGAGCTGCCCGTCACCGTCGACCACCGGGACCCCGGAGATCCGGTACCGCCCGCAGAGCTGGTCGACCTCCTGGAGGGTGTCGTCCGGGCTGGCCGTCACCGGGTTGGTGATCATGCCGGACTCGGAGCGCTTCACCAGGTCGACCTGGAGGGCCTGGTCCTCGACGGAGAGGTTGCGGTGCAACACGCCGATGCCGCCCATCCGGGCCATCGCGATCGCCATCCGCGCCTCGGTCACCGTGTCCATCGCGCTGGAGAGCAGCGGCACCGTGAGTCGGACGTTACGGGTGAGCTGGGTGACGGTGTTCACCCGGCTCGGCACGACGTCCGACTCGCCCGGCTGGAGGAGCACGTCGTCGAAGGTCAGACCGAGCGGCACCACCCTCGCCGAGCCGGCGGGCAGTTCCGGAAGGTGACCGCCCAGCTCGCCACTCTCGGCACCTGCGGCAACGTCGGGACCGGGCGAATTCTCCACGATTGCTCTCCTGAGCTGGTCGAACGGGCTTCAGCGAGGGGTGGTGAGGCGGTCCGCCGGGCCACCGGGCCCCGCGCATCGCCTCATCGTACCCAGTGAGCTGCCCACCGCCTGTGGCGGCGGGTCCACCGAGGCTCGGGGGATCGACGCCGCCGGGGGGCGGGCGTCCGGTCGGCGTTGGGTCTACGGTGAGGGGGTGCAAGACGAGCCCATCGACCCGTTCAACGGCGACCCGGCGGATCCGGCAGCCGGCCTGCACGATCCGGGCGACGACGCCCCCCTCGACCCGCTGACCGAGGTCGAGCGACAGGACGTGCTGGAGGACCTGGCCGACCTGGAGATCTACCAGGCACTGCTGACGCCGATCGGGGTACGCGGGCTGGTGATCGACTGTGAGGACTGTCGGGAGCCGCACTACTTCGACTGGGACCTGCTCCGGGGCAACCTGCGGCACCTGCTCAACTCGGGGCGTCCCCGGGTGCACGAGCCGGCCTACGACCCGGATCCCGACCACTACGTGACCTGGGACTACGCCCGGGGGTACGCCGACGGCGTACACGACACCCTCACCGAGGGCACCGAGGAGGACCCGCCGACGTCCGCCGACTGACCACGGACGGGCGGGCCACTCACGGACGAAGGCCGTTCACGCGGAAGGGCGGGCCACTCACGCCACGGGCGGGCGCTCACCGACGGAGGTAACTCGCGGACGGGCGGGCCGCTCGCCGACGGGGGTGCTCAGGCGACCAGACCGGCGCGGAAGCCGGCCGCCACCGCGTGTGCCCGGTCCCGGGCGCCGAGCTTGCGGAAGAGCCGACGGGCGTGGGTCTTGACGGTGTCCTCGGAGACGAACAGCTCCCGTCCGATCTCCGCGTTGCTCTTGCCCTCGGCCATACCGAGCAGCACCTGGAGTTCCCGTTCGGTGAGTCCCACCGCGTTGCGACCGCCCCGTGGGGGCACGCCGGCGCGGGGGCGGGCGGGCTCGGTGGCACTCGGCGAGGTGGCCCCCGACGAGGTGGCCCCGGATGGGGTCGCCTCGGCCTCGGCCTCGTCGTCGCCGCGCTGCACGGGGACCACCGTCGGCGCTCCCGCCGTCGCCTCCTGGGTGGCAGGTGACCATCCGGAGGCACCGGTGGCCGGGGCCCGGCCACCCCGGGCCGCAGATCCGCCGACGGCCGCAGTGTCCCGCGACGGGTCGCCCACCCGAGGGCGGGCGCTGCGACCGGGCACGGCCAGCAGGAGCAACGCCTTGGCCACCGCGCTGGTCAGGTCGTGGTCGGCGCCCTGGATCAGGCCCCGGGCGCCGGCGCTGATGGTGGCCGCCGCCGCCTCACCCTCCTCCACCCCTAGCAGCAGGACGGCGGCCTGCGGGGCCCGGGCCAGCACCCGTCGGACGAACCCGGCACTGTCCGGCCGGGTCAACGCCGTGTCGGCCAGCACCACGTCGGCCGGTCGCTCGGTGAGCCGCAGCATCACCTCGGGATCGGAGACGGCGGTCCGGACGACGGAGGACAGGCCGAGCCGGGCGGCGGCCGCCGCGAGGTGCTGGGCGGCGAGCGGTGTCCGAACGCACACGAGAACAGTACGCACTGTGTCTCCTCTCCGAGAACGAGCAGACCACGGCGACGTCCCGTCGGGAGGGGGTTCCCGGCAATCCTCGGAACTTTTCTGACTTTTCGGACAAATGCCGCGAGTAGCGAGAGGTTTTCGATCAGACACGTGTGAGCGGTGAGCAGCCCGGGTACCGGAGTGTCGAGCCGGGGACGGTGCGCCAGCGCGGCCCGCCGACCGGAGCCGGCCCGATACGAATTCGCGCGATGCCGCGCGGGAGGAGGGGTGCTGATGTCGAACGTACGCAGACTGCCCGGACCCATCGTCGACCTGTGGGACTGGCAGCGGCTCGGCTCCTGCCGGGGACGCGACAGCGCGCAGTTCTTCCACCCCGACGGGGAACGCGGCTCCTCCCGCCTGCGCCGCGAGTCCGGTGCGAAGTCCGTGTGCCGTGCCTGCCCGGTGCGGGCCGAGTGTGCCGCCCACGCCCTGTCGGTGCGCGAGCCGTACGGCGTCTGGGGCGGGTTCAGCGAGTCCGAGCGGCTGCGTCTGCTCGCTGTCGGCTGGGAGGACACCGCCGACCGCCGGCTGGCCCGGGTCGACGTCACCCGGCTGGAGGCCCGGCTGGGCGGCAGCCACAAGTCCGCGATGACCGGGACCGGCACCGTGCCCACCACCGCCACGATCCCCGCCGGACCCACCGCCACCGTGCAGACGAGCGTGCCGGCCCCGGCGAACGTGCCCGCGCAGCCCACCGCCGTCTGACCACCGAGCGCCACCGGCGTCACGCGTCGACCGAAGCGCCCCGGATCCCGGGGCGCTTCGCCGTGTCACCGGCCCCGGCACCCGCGCCGGTGTCGGGGCCGCACCCGCGCCGGTGTCGGGGCAGAGCGGAAGAGCGTCGGGG
>NZ_JBEPEQ010000099.1:0-21529 GCF_040300925.1 Micromonospora sp. NPDC000207 | reverse complement strand
GCTGACCTGGTGGCCGAGCACTGGAACAACAGCTGACCCGGATCGTGTTCTGTCGCCGGCCGGTGTCCTTCGGGACACCGGCCGGCGACGTCTGCACAGGTCGGGCCGGCTGCCCGTCGCGTGTCAGGCCGGTGCCCGCTCCCGGAAGGTGCTCCGGTAACCGTTGGGGGTCGCGCCCACCCGGCGGGTGAAGTGATGTCGCAGCGTCGCCGCCTCGCCGAAACCGGCCTGGTCGGCGACCTCCTCCACGCTCAACCGGGTCTCCTCCAGCAGTCGTCGGGCCAGCAGCACCCGCTGGCCGGTCAACCAGTCGTGCGGGGTGGTGCCCGTCTCGGCCCGGAACCGTCGGGCGAAGGTACGGGAAGACATGCCGGCCCGTGCAGCGAGCTGATCGACGGTGACCGGGCGCGCCAGGTGACCCATCAGCCACTCCAGGACCGGCTCCAGGGTCGGGGCCTCGGGGGTGGACGGGATCGGGGTCTCGACGTACTGCGCCTGCCCGCCGTCGCGGTGCGGCGGGACGACCATCCGCCGCGCCAGTCGGGTGGCGACGGCCGAGCCGTACACCTGACGAACCAGGTACAGACAGGCGTCGATGCCGGCTGCGGTCCCGGCGCTGGTGAGCAGGTTCCCGTCGGCTACGTAGAGCGAGTTCGGGCGGATCCGGGCCCGAGGGTGCAGCTGTTGCAGCTGCTCGGCGTGCCGCCAGTGGGTGGTGCACTCCCGGTCGTCGAGGAGCCCGGCCGCCCCGAGAACGAAGGCACCGCTGCAGACGCTCATCACGTAGGCGCCCCGTCCGGCGGCGGCCCGGAGCGTGTCGAGGACCGGCGTCGGAACCGGGGCGCGCGAGTGGTGAGCCGGTACGGCGACCAGGTCGGCCTCGGCGACCGGACCGAGGTCGGCCTGGGGGGTGACTCCGAAGCCTGACTTGGTGCGGACCGGTCCGCCGTCGACTGTGCAGACGGTGAAGCGGTGCGCGGGGAAGCCGTCAGCCGTCCGGTCGGTCCCGAAGACCTCGGCGAGCACTCCGAGCTCGAAGACGGCGACGTCGTTCAGCACGATGGCCGCGACCGAGGCGAGCGTCGACGGCGGGCGGGGGGTCATGTGACGAGGGTAACCGGAGGGTTGGCAGAAAATCGAGGCTAGGTGTCCTTCCTGCCACTGTCCGGGCGGCCGGGCCCCGCGCAGACTTGGTGTCAGCCCGGTGCGCACCGGCGGCGAACCGCACACCACGTCGACTCGAAAGCGAGCGCCGCCATGGAGATCCTTTTCGTTCTCTTCCTGATCCTCACCCTCGCCGTCGCCTCGGCGGTCGGACTGACAGTGGACAGTCGGGACTCCGCCGACTGGCGGTGCAGCGACGAGGGGCGCCGACTGAACTCCGGATCCTGCTGAATTGCGTGTTATCGCCGGGTTGTCGCGGCGAAGCCGCGGCGGGGTCGCCGAAAAGAAGCGGCCCCGCCGACGGCGGCCCGGCGGCGTACGGCAGGCTAGGAGCCATGGCTGATGGCTCCTGGTACGACGCCGACATCGACCACGTGATCATCTCTGAGGCGCAGATCCGCGAGAAGACCGCGGAACTGGCCAAGCAGGTGTCGGCGGACTACGTCGGAGTGACGGACCGGCTACTGCTCGTCTGCGTACTCAAGGGCGCTGTCATGTTCATGGCCGACTTCGCCCGCGCCCTCGGGCGGCACGGTCCGCCGACCGAACTGGAGTTCATGGCGGTCTCCTCGTACGGCCAGGGCACCACCTCCTCCGGAGTGGTCCGAATCCTCAAGGACCTCGACCGGGACATCGCCGGTCGGCACGTCGTCGTGGTCGAGGACATCGTCGACTCCGGGCTGACCCTCAACTGGCTGCTGCGCTACCTGGAGTCCCGCTCGGCGGCGAGCGTCGAGGTGGTGGCCCTGTTCCGCAAGCCCGACGCGGTGAAGGTGCCGGTGCCGGTGAAGTACGTCGGCTTCGACATCCCCACCGAGTTCGTCGTCGGGTACGGCCTCGACTTCGACGAGCGTTACCGGGAGCTGCCCTACGTCGGCGTCCTGAAGCCGGACGTGTACGCCCGCACCTGAGCGGTCTCGCGTTGAGCAGACGTACAGCGCGCTCTCAGCCGACCCGGCTACCGTAGGGGTCGGTGGCGTGAGGTGTTTCCCGCGTCCGGTCCTCCGACCCGCGTGACCGGGCGGTCGGAGGACCTGTGACGGCGGACCTTCCGCCACGCCGGCCTCCGCCGGTTCACCATCGCGTGTCGAGTGGGTGTCGCCGTACCGACGGCGGGATCCGTCGAGGGGCGGGATCGGGTGAGCGGGTCGGGTGCACGTTCCGGTGCTGTCGTTGACCGGTGCGAGCAGCCCCGAACCGCTCGTACCTCGCGCGTACGGTGTACCGTCGAATGACCGCGGCGCGGCAGTTTCGTGCCTCGGGGTCGAGGCCGGCCCGCACGGCGGCTCCGACCGCCGCCCGTGGCGGCGACACCATCAGACGGTCAGGACGTCGATCAGGAGGATGCGGGCGCTCCGGCGCTCGACGACAGTATGGAACGTACGCGTTTCTTCCGCCGACCGGTGGTCTGGATCATCCTGGTCATCCTCGGCGCCGTTGTGCTCAGTCAACTCTTCACGTCTGGACCCAGCTACCACCGGGTGGACACCACGGTCGCGCTGGACCAGCTCAACACTGCGAAAATCGACAAGGTCGTCTACCAGGACAAGGAACAGACGATCCGCCTCGACCTGGCCGAGGAGGCCGAGTTCGGGGACACGACCACCAAGCTGATCGAGGCCCAGTTCCCGTACGAGGCCGGTCAGCAGGTCTGGAACCAGGTCCTCGAAGCCAAGTCGGCCGACCGGGTCACCGGTCCGGCGGACGTCGAGGTCTCCTCGGACAGCATCTGGGTGAGCCTCCTGGTCAACCTGCTGCCGATCGCCCTGCTCGTGCTCCTGCTGCTGTTCTTCATGTCGCAGATGCAGGGCGGCGGCTCCCGGGTGCTCAACTTCGGCAAGTCCAAGGCGAAGATGATCACCAAGGACACGCCGAAGACCACCTTCGCCGACGTGGCCGGCTCGGAAGAGGCCGTCGAGGAACTGCACGAGATCAAGGACTTCCTGCAGAACCCGACGAAGTACCAGGCCCTGGGGGCGAAGATCCCGAAGGGTGTGCTGCTGTTCGGCCCGCCCGGTACCGGTAAGACGCTGCTCGCCCGGGCCGTCGCCGGTGAGGCCGGAGTGCCCTTCTACTCGATCTCCGGCTCCGACTTCGTCGAGATGTTCGTCGGTGTCGGTGCCAGCCGGGTCCGTGACCTCTTCGAGCAGGCCAAGACGAACGCCCCGGCGATCGTCTTCGTCGACGAGATCGACGCCGTCGGTCGCCACCGTGGCGCCGGCATGGGCGGCGGCCACGACGAGCGGGAGCAGACCCTCAACCAGCTCCTCGTCGAGATGGACGGCTTCGACGTCAAGGGCGGGGTCATCCTGATCGCCGCCACCAACCGGCCGGACATCCTCGACCCGGCGCTGCTGCGCCCGGGCCGGTTCGACAGGCAGATCCCGGTGGACGCCCCCGACATGGAGGGCCGCAAGGCCATCCTGCGGGTCCACGCCAAGGGCAAGCCGTTCACCCCCGACGTCGACCTCGACGCGGTGGCCCGGCGTACCCCCGGGTTCAGCGGTGCCGACCTGGCGAACGTGATCAACGAGGCCGCGCTGCTCACCGCCCGCAAGGACGAGCGGGCGATCACCAACGACTCCCTCGAGGAGTCGATCGACAGGGTGATCGCCGGACCGCAGCGCCGGACCCGGGTGATGGGCGACCAGGAGAAGAAGATCACCGCGTACCACGAGGGTGGGCACGCGCTCGTCGCCTGGGCGTTGCCGCACGCGGCACCGGTGCACAAGGTGACCATCCTGTCCCGAGGTCGGTCGCTGGGGCACACCCTGGTCCTGCCGACCGAGGACAAGTACACCCAGACCCGGGCCGAAATGATCGACACCCTGGCGTACGCGCTGGGCGGCCGGGCCGCCGAGGAACTCGTCTTCCACGAGCCCACCACCGGTGCCGGCAACGACATCGAGAAGGCCACCCAGTTGGCCCGAGCGATGATCACGCAGTACGGGATGAGCTCCAAGCTCGGCGCGATCAAGTACGGCACCAGCGGGGACGAGCCGTTCCTCGGCCGCAACATGGGCCACGAACGGGACTACTCCGACTCGGTCGCCGCCGAGATCGACGGCGAGATGCGGGCGCTCATCGAACTGGCCCACGACGAGGCCTGGGAGATCCTGGTCGAGTACCGGGACGTGTTGGACAACATGGTCCTGGAACTGATGGAGAAGGAGACCCTCTCCACCGCCGACATGGCCCGGATCTGCGAGCGGGTGGTGAAGCGTCCGCCGATGGCCCCGTACAACGGGTTCGGCAAGCGGCAGCCCTCCACCGAGCCCCCGGTGCTCACGCCCGCCGAGAAGGACAAGCTCAAGGCGCAGGCCCAGTCGGACGGGGCACAGGTCGTCATCGGCGGTGGCCCCGCCTTCCCGAACAGCTCGGACGGCCAGCACTGAACACCGACGACACGGCGGCCAGCCCCGACCCGGGGCTGGCCGCCGCCACCTCCGCCACCGAACCCGACGACCTGGACGAGCTGGACTACCTGGCCGCCCGGCTGATCAACGGCAGACTCACCGGCCGCCCGGTCGAGGATGCCGTCGACCTGGCCCGGATCGAGAAGGCGGTACGGGAGATCCTCATCGCCGTCGGGGAGGACCCTGACCGTGACGGACTCGTCCAGACCCCCGCCCGCGTCGCCCGCGCGTACGCCGAACTGTTCGCCGGCCTCCGGGTCGACCCGGCTCAGGTCCTCACCACCAGCTTCGAGGCCAACCACAAGGAACTCGTCCTGGTCCGGGACATCGACGTGATGAGCCTCTGCGAACACCACCTGCTCCCGTTCCGGGGCAGCGCCCACATCGGCTACATCCCCGGGCCCGACGGTCGGATCACCGGCCTTTCCAAGCTGGCCCGGCTGGTGGAGGTCTTCGCCCGCCGCCCACAGGTGCAGGAACGACTCACCTCCCAGATCGCCGACCTGCTGATGGAGCGCCTCGCCCCCCTCGGGGTGATCGTCGTCCTGCAGTGCGAACACATGTGCATGGCGATGCGTGGCATCCAGAAGAGCGGGGCGCAGACCATCACCTCGGCGGTCCGTGGCGGTCTCCAGCACGACGCCAAGTCGAGGGCCGAGGCGATGGCGCTGATCCTGCCCCGCTGACCCGTCCACTCCTCCTGGTCGGCCGAGGCCCGTTCGCTGGTCGGCCGAACCGTCCGCTCAGCCGGCCAGGAGAGCCAGGAGCAGCCCGGCGGCCGTCGACACGGCCGGAACCAGACAGATCAGCGCCCCGAACCGGGGCGTACGGTCCAACCGCCCGTCCGGGCCCGGCCGGAACAACCGCCCGACGCCGATCCAGCCCGCGACGAACGCCACCGCCGGCATCGGCAGACCGACGAGCAACGCCGCCACGCTCACCGGACCACCCCCCGCCACCAGGTGCAGGACCACCTGGATCAGGGGGACGAGCAGAGCCAACGGCCCGTACACGGCCAGGTTGCGCAGCCGAGCCGGCCACCGTTCCGGCCGGAACAACCCCGTGGAGGTCAACGCCGTGTCGGCTTCGGTGACCCAGCCACCCGCCGTACGCAGCGCCGCCAGTACCGCCGACGGACCACCGGACATCGAGCGGGCGGCCACCGACTCCTCCGGCGGGGACGGCGACAACGACATCACCGGTACGCCCGAGTCGACCAGCCGCTCATGCTGCGCCGTCAGCCGAGCCCGAACCCCGGTCAACTCCTCCCGGGCGGCCTGGACCGAACGATGCTGCTCGCCGGCGGCGGTGGCGGCGTCCCGGCGTACCGCGTCCAGCTGACGGGCGGCGGCGAGGTAGGCCGTCCAGGCATCCCCCTTCGGCTCCACCACCTCCCCCGACTCGGCTGGGCCCGGCTTCCCCGACTCGGCTGGGCCCTCCTCCTCGGCGGGCGGCGTACCGTCCACCGGCTGCCGCTGCTGCACCCCCGGTACGGTCCGGATCACGTCAGCGTCCCCTCCTCCTCGTCCTCGGCGAACGGCACCAGGACCCGGCCCTGCTCATCCGAGCCGTCCCAGAGCACCACCCGGTTCGGGCGGGGCCGCCACTGGACCGGCCGTCCGAAGACCCCGGCCAGTTGCGCGCCCGGCACGTCCACCGCGACCACGGCCGCCAACTTGCCCACGTCGGTGTCCGGCTCCAACAACGCCGCGAACGACGGAGTCGTACGCCACCAGCCGAGCAGGTGGGTGCCGCCCGGCGGCCCCCGATGCAGCAGCGCCCGCAACCGTTCGCGCGGCAGCTGCTCCGCCGTCGGTACGTCAAGCCCGAACACCACGAGCACTGTCGGCCCCGGGTCGTCGTCGGTAGACGGACGGGCCGCCGCCCCCTCCGGACACCACAGGTCCGTCAGGTCCGCCCGGTCGACAGTAGTCACCGGAAACTGCCGGCCCAGGTCCGCAGCCAGCCCCTCGGCCAGAGCGGCGGCCTCGTCCACCAGGCAGGCGACGACGAACCGGGCACCACCCGGTGGGTGGTGGGCCGCCGTGGTCCGGGCCGCGACGCCGAGCAACCGAGCCGCCGCCATCCCCGGACCCAGCACCGCGAGATTACGTCCAGCCGCCCGACCCAGCCCCACCGCGACAGTGGACCTGGCGACGTCGACCCCCCGCCCCAGGAGCGCGGCCGGCCCCTCCCCCCGACCCAGCAGGGCCGCCCGGTACCGGGGATCGTTACGCAGCAACGGTCGGGCGTAACCGGCGAACACCACCGGCGCCGACGACCCCTCCGGACGCGCCTGCCACAACCGGTGCCGCAACTCGGCCACCGTGGCCGGGGCATCCTCCGGATCCGGGAACCGGACCATCCGTTCGTGCCCGCGGGTCGCACCCACCGGACCACCCAGGCCGCCCGCGGTGTTCACCACCGCGCTCCCCACCGGGAGCACCGCAGCGGAATCGTTGTTGGGCTCCAACACCGCGCCACCCCCGGGCAGAGCCACCCGCACCGGGAACTGGCCGAGCATCGAGTCCCGAGACCCGGAACCGGACCCCAGCCCGAGGTCACCCTCACCGGCCAACAGCAGGTGGACCCCGTACGCGCGGCCGGCCCGAGCCAACGCCTCCAACGCCGTCAACGCCGTCGTTCCGATGCGATCCCGGGAACGCCCCGCACTCCGTACCGCCCCGGACGGGGCGACGGCCCCTGTCGGCTCGCCGAGCAGCAGATGCGTGTTCTCCACGACGCAGACGATCCGGGGAAGCGACAGCTGCTCCCGCAGGGCGGTGAAGCGCTGCCCGCCGGTACGCCGACCGGCCTCCTCACGACGACGGACCTCGACCGCCAACTGCTCCAGCAGATCCAGCAGGTACTCCCGGTCGGCCGCCAACGCGGCGGTCCGGACCTGCGGAATCCACGTCCGGTCCCGTTCGGTCTGCAGGAACTCGGCGAACGACTCGTCCGGACCGAGGTCCGCCAGGTGCAGGACCAGCTCCTCCGGGCCGTAACTGGCGGTCAGACCGAGCAGGACGTTGCCCACGAAAGCGGCCCGTCCCGCTGCGGACCGGCCACTGACCAGCCAGTGCGGGGTCAGGTCGGTGAACCCGACCGACACCGGTCGCTCGCCGGCCAACCCCACGACCGTGCTCGCCCCGGTCGCCGACGACGACTCCCACAACGGGGCGTCGGACTCCGGCAACAGGTTGGCCAGCGACAGCCGGGTACCCGCCTCGACCTGCTCGACGAGGCGTCCACAGACCGCCTCCACCAACTCCGTCGACGGGGCCTCGGCGAGGAACACCGGTGCGTTCAGACCACCGGACGATCCACTGCCCACCGCGCCGAAGGAGGCGCTCGGCGGATCACCCACCATCGCGTACGCGTTGCGTACCGTCACCGCAGTCGCCGACGGAAGCGGCCCGGCGGTCACCGGCCAACCGGCGACCACCAGGTGCAGCCCGGCCGCAGGCCCGGCGGACGCCAACGCGGCCAGCCGCTCCAGGTCGGCTGCCTCGGTCCGGGCCGGCAGGGCCGCCACCACCAGGAGCAGCGTCCGATCCCGCCGGGCGTGCCGGCCGTTGTCGGGAGCCACCCACTGCTCCGCCTCGGCCAAGACCGCCCGCAGACCGGACACGTCCCCGGCCGGAGGGGAGAGCACCCCGGCGTCCGCCAGCGGGAGGAACGGCGCGAAGACCTCCCCGGCCCCGGTGCCGTCCACCCCCCGAACCAGCAGGCACCCCGGGGGAGACGCCGCCAACAACCGCAGGAGTACGGCGCGCAACGCCCCCGCGACCCGGGGGTCACCGGCGTCGGTGTCGATCGTCAGGTGCCCGGCACCGAGCAACGGCACGAGTGCCGGAAACCGGGCGTCGTCCAACGGAGCGGCGGTACCGACCACGACGAAGGACGGAGGCGTCTCCCCCGGTGGCGTGTCGGCGCTCAGCGTCTCCAACGGCGCCCCGGCCCAACCGGGTGCCAGCAGCGCCGCCGCCTCCCGCAGGTGGTCCGCCAACTCGTACTGACGCCGCTGGTCGGCCGGGGCCGGCCGGATCTCGTCCAGGACGTTCGCGGCGGCGTTGGCAGTGGCGGTCGCCCGGCGGTGGAGGGCGGCGGCTCGACTCGTACGTCCCCTCCGAACGGCCATCGGGTCCACCCCTCTTCCCGAAGCCGGCTGACACCTGCCCCGACCCCAGACCGTATCCCAGCCGGACCCGGACGTCCGGGATGCGCTGCGGCGCTTCGACGGACTTGTCGTGGATCACCAGGAACCCTCACCCGTCGGGTACGGCTCCTCACGATCCGCTGAAACTCAGGCATTGGGTACCGGGCCGGGAACCGTTAGCCTCAGAGGGTGGAATCAGTGCAGCCCCCCGCCGGTTCCCAGGTGTCCCGCGTACCGGCGCAACGGACCCCACCCGACGAGGTCGCGCCCCCGCCGGTCGTCCCCTCGCCACCGCCCCCGCGCAACCGGGCGGGCGTCGTCGTCACCCTGGTGGTCGGTCTCCTCGCGGTACTCGCGGTGGCCGGCACCGCAGCCGGATATCTCCTGTACGACCGAGCAACCGCCCCGGACCGCAGCGCCCCCGACGTCGTCGTCGACAACTATCTGAGGGCGTTCCTGGTTGACCGTGACGACACCAAAGCGAGCTTCTTCACCTGCGACGAGCAGGGTGCTGAGCTAACGCAGCTGACTGCGCTTAGGAATGATCTTCAGTTGAGGGAGGAGCGACTTGCAGTCAAAATCGTAGTCAGCTGGGGGCGTTTGAAGTATGTTCAGAGCGATAATCGTGCTGAAGTCGAAGTAGACCTACTGTTCTCGGCCTTTGTGGATGGTGTTTCCCAGAATGATCGGCAGAGTTGGCGCTTCTCGACTCGCCTGGACGATGTGTGGCAGGTGTGTAGCGGCACACCAAGCATCTGAGGTGGCTATTCGATCCACAGGAGATGAACGGGGACTTCGAGGGTGTTCGGTGGTTGACCGCGCCACGCCCAGC
This sequence comes from Micromonospora sp. NPDC000207, assembly GCF_040300925.1. Classification (NCBI taxonomy): domain Bacteria; kingdom Bacillati; phylum Actinomycetota; class Actinomycetes; order Micromonosporales; family Micromonosporaceae; genus Micromonospora; species Micromonospora sp. NPDC000207. The sequence continues at coordinate 11,958 of NZ_JBEPEQ010000099.1, read as the reverse complement.
GGTACCACTCCAGTTCCGGCGTGACCCGCACGCAGATGTCCCCGTCCGTGCCGGAGTAGCTCTCGGTGACCGCCCGGAGGTCGCGGTTCTCGGTGGCTCCGTCGACGTGTACGACGCGACGGCCGACGACGGAGTCAGCCTCGAAGACCGGGGTCGGTGCGCGGTGCGTAGGGGCGTCCAGAGACACGAGCCGGATGCCGGAGTCACCGAAGATGTCGGCCACCGTCGGTGCGGCGGACACCATCTCGACCCAGACCCGCTCCACCGGCACCAGGGGCGCGAAGACCTCGATCTGCTCGGACTCGGCGCGGTACCACTCGTGTTCGGGGATCACCGGTACGTAGGTGCGACTGGACTGGACGACCCGCTCGTCGGCGCGTAGGTCGCTCCGCCAACCGAGCCCGGGAAGTCCGATCGATACCCGCTTGCCGCGAAGGTCGACCCGATCGGTGGCCGGCACGATCTCGATCGACTTCGGCGTGCGCGGGGCCCAGTCCGGCTGCTCCGAAAAGGGATCGGGTACCGGACCCGTCATCGTTCCTGGCGACTCATGCCGCCCCCTTCAGTGGGGCACCTCGTTCCCGCATGAAGGGTACCGGGTCGACGGCCCCGGCACTCGACTGGTCCCGGTTGACGTGCACCTCGAAGTGCAGGTGAGGACCGGAGGAGTTGCCGCTGCTACCGACCTTGCCGATCACCTGACCGGCCCGAACGCGGTCTCGGACCTGCACCTCGGGTCGCTCGATCAGATGGCAGTAGCGGGTGATGTTGCCTCCGGAGTGGAGGATGTCCACGTACCAACCGCACCCACCCTTGTCGGGCCAGCCGTCGACGTCACAGTCGAGCCGTCCGGCCCGGTCCGGGTCACACCGGGAGACGAGGACGCGACCGGCGGAGGCGGCCCGGATCAGGGTGCCCTTCGGGGCCGCGATGTCCACACCGTTGTGGCTCGGCCGTTGGCTGGTACGGAAACCGGAGCCGACCCCTCCGGGGATGGGAGCAGTCCAGCCCGACGCCGCCGTCACCCCCTTCGCCGCGACGTCACACACGTCCTGCTCGGCGATCCGGGCCGTGCGGGCAGCGCCACCGGCCAGTGCGTCGACGATCAGGCTCGCCGTCTCCTCGTGCTTGGCGTAGGCGTCCGGGAAGGCACTGATCTGCACTGCCTGGGCGGCGCTGGTCAGCGAACGGTTCTCCCAGTCACGAACCTCGACCAGCTTCTCGTAGAACTTGCGGGCCGAGTAGGCAGGCGTCATCCGCTGCTTGACCGAACCCCACCCCGGTCGCTGCTGGAACAGCCCCACCGAGTCGTGGTCCTGGCCCACCGCCTCGTGGGGGATCGCGAGGGACTCCGGCACCCGCGAGTTGGCGTAGTTCTTGAGGGCGGACTCCTGGATGGCGGTGGCGATGGCGATCACCCAGCCTCTGGCAGGAACCTTCATGTCCTGGCCGACCTTGATGATGACGGCAGCGTTGCGTAGTTGCGACTCGCCGTACCCGGCGGTCCTGGGCATCTTGCCGGTCACGTCCACCTGCTGGTCCGTGGTGCAGGAGGAGACGCTCTCCAGTACCGGATCCGTCGAACCACCGCCGAGCTCGGTCAGGAAGAAGGCCCCGGCCCCACCTGTGCAACAGAACAGGGCGAGGGTCGCTGTCAGCGCCGCCGCCAGGGCACCGAGCCGTAGTGGAGGGCGATGGGGCCCGGCCTCCGTACCCGAGGTGTCGTCGCTCATCAGCGCTCCCAGTCCACGGCATCCACCAACCATTTTCCGTCCGGCGCCACGAGTTCCAACCGGAGCTGTCCGGCGTCGAGCGGGATCAGCACCTCGACGAAGGTCTCGTCGCGGGGACGCACTGTGGGCTCACCGGTGATCTGTCCGGCCGGCACCGTCGCCGGATCGGCGTCGGTCAGCTTCTCGGTCAGCGCCGAGGTCGACAGGGGACGCATGTCGGCATGCCAGTCGTCGGTACTGATGCCCTCCCGCCCCAGCCACGCGGCGGTGAACCGTTTCGCCGCCTCCGCCGGGGGCAGTTCACCGGGGCTGGTTACTGGCTCTGGCGGTGCGACCGGCGAGAGGACTCCGTCGTCCCCGACTGTGGGATCGACAGTGGTGATCGGTTCGACCGGGCGACCGGTCAGTCCGGTCCCGGCCTCGGTCGTGCCCGTCACCACCCGGGCGGTAGCGATCACACCGAAGACCAGAACGGCGATGACCACCGCGATTCCGGTCCGGGACCGTAGGACCCGGGTTGTCAGGAACTCCAGTGCTCCTCGCATCGACTCACCGTGCCTCGGAGCGTACCCGGGGAGCCGGCCGGACCGGAGTGGTCGGCGTGCGGTCGGCGGAGCCCGGCCGGTAGATCGCGAACGACGGTGCCTCCTCCGGTACGTCCGGCTCGGTCCAGGTGGAGGAGGTACGACGGCGTGGGCGCGGCGGGGCGGCGGCCTTGGCGGACGGCTGCTCCCGGTCGGGCGCTACCGGCTGTTCCGGCCGTTCCCGGCCGTCGGGGCGCTCCTTGCCGGTGTCGGGTCGGGACTTGTCCGACCGGGCGGTACCAGCGTGGACCGGATCCTCCAGCCGGGCCTCGGGACGGAGCCTGGTCTGCTCGGCCACCACTGTCCGTCTGCTGCCCTTTACCGATTCTGCGCCGGGTTCGGTCGCGTCCAGTCGGGCGGCGGTCCGCATGTCCCGGAAGAACCGTCGGTGCCAGGAGCCCGCAGGGCCCACCGCACCGTTGCCGTCCTTGCCACCCAGTTGGGTGATCCGACGGTAGGGACGCAGTAGCAGCCAGCCGACCACACCACAGAGCCAGACCAGCACCACCTGGAGCCAGCCCGGAAGCGTCGGAGTGCTCATGATCAGGTCCACCGCGAAGAGGTAGATCGCGGCGCCGGTGCCGAAGATGGCGATGTTGAAGACCGCCGCGACGACGGCGTTGCCCAGGCGGCGTAGTCCGGCACTGGCCGGGCGGAGCAGACCGAGGGTGCCGAGAATGGGAGCGGCGATCACCGCCCACCGGAAGATCAGGAAGCCGAGCAGCACGAGCAGCGACGCAGTGAGGTCGAACATCGCGAAGAGCAGGGCGGCGAGGACCGCGATGAAACCGGCGCCGACGCGGTCCATGTCCCGGGTGCCCTGCAGGTACTCGTAGGCCTCCGGGTCCTCGGTCTTGATCTGTTGCGCCACCGTCATCCACTGGCGCTGCTTGGCCTTGATGGTCGCCTCACGCGTCCGTGGGTTCTCGCGGAGCTTCTCGGCCTCCTCCCAGGTCAGTGACTTTGCGTCGTACAGGGCACGGCCGTACTTCTTCGCGGTCTCGCTGTCTGCCGAACCGAGCACGCCCCGAAGCCAGTTGCGGTACAGCATGGATTCGGCGGCGGTGTCACTGGCGCGTACCGCTGGAGGTCTCTTGTCGGTGCATGCCTCTGGATTCGGCACCACACAACGTTCCGCTGGAACGTCACGGGCGACCGGACCGACGGCGTCGTGGACCACCCCGAGAGTGGTGACCAGGGTGCCGTCGGCGATGTTGGCGGACTTCACCGGCCAGGCGGCCAGCGCGGTCACCGCCACCATGACCAACACCGCCCAGCCGGCGGTCGTCATGGCGTTGCTCATGTCGGACTGGCGGGACCGCCAGAGCAGGTAGAGACCGACGACGCAGAGCGTGACGATACCGAAGACACTGAAGACCTTCTGGTACACGGCCTTTGTCGCCTGATCGACGAGGGGATCGGCCCACCCCCACATCGACCCGGGATCCCAGGCGCGTTCCCGGAGGGCGTTCGAGGCACCGACGATCGCCGTCGCCACCATGAACTCGCCGTTGGCGACAGTGTTCGTGAACTTGTAGTCCGGGTGCAGGACGGCAGTGGCGCAGCCGGTGTCGATGTCGTACGTGGTGTAGCTGTAACCCGCGTAGCCGTACTCGCTGTAGAAACCGCGGATTCCGGGCTCCTTCGCCGAGTCGGGGCGGGCGGCGAACCAGCCGGCGAGTCCGGAGTCTGGTGCGGCAGGGGTGGGCGGGCGTCTACAGGTCACCTCCGACTCGGCCACCTGCTGGAGCTTCGCCACGCAGGCCCGGAAGTCGGCCTGCCATTCCTGGGTGGAACAGAGTTCGGCGGGGGGCCTGCCGGCTGGGAAGCGGTGCCGCGTACGCCGGGGCGGCTCCGGCCAACGGCCACGAGATTGTCGCCCCGGCGAGTACGCCGAGCGTGAGGAGGAGCGCCGCGATCCGTGCCCGGGCCCTCACCATGTCACGCCTCCAGGTCTGACAGGCTGGTCGGTAGGGTTCCGACGGTCGGGGTGACCGCCGTGGGCGTGGTGTCGAGGTGCTCCAGGAGACCCTCGACGTACGAGACGTCCACCCGGACCTTCTGCACCCGACCGTCGACGTCGCGCATCACGAACTCGCGGAACCCGAGGCGGGTTGCCGAGGTGGCGTCGGCGGTCGACAGAGAAGCCAAAGTCGCCTCGTAGCCGTCGTTGACAGGCACCCGGAGCAGGCGTAACGCCTCGGTGGCGATCTCGGCGTCCTCGGCGATCCGGCCGACGAAAACTGTGGAGACCAGGTTCTGTACGTCGAGGCTGAGGATGTCCCGGGGATTCTGGGAGGCGACCAGGGCCGACAGGTTCCACTTGCGGGAGTCGCGGGCCAACCGGACCAGGAAGGACCGTCCGGAGCGCCAGCCCTCCATGAAGTGGGCCTCGTCGAGGCCGACGAGTTTGCGTGAGGACATCGAGCCGCCGTAGCAGCGGCGGACGGCCAGCCGGTGTGCGGTGTGCAGCATCGGCAGGGCCAGTGCCTCCTCGGCCGACCAGTACTCGCGTTCGATCTTGAGGTCGGGGAGCCGGAGGCCGGCCATGGTGATGACGGTGAGGGCGGCGTCCGGGCCGAGCAGCCCCTCCGGCGGTCGCCCGAAGAAGAGCATCGCGAGGGGCATCTCGGCGGTGTCGAGTAGCAGGTTGGCCAGTTCCCGACCGGCGTCGTCGTCGATCTGGCCGAGGCAGCTCACCACGTCGTCGAGGGTGGAGGTCTCCTCTGCCGGTACCTGCCGGGCGGCGTGCCGGAACAGCGTGGCGGTGGATGCCTCGCGGGCCACCTGGGGCGGTACCAGCATCATGCAGATGTCCTGGACCAGCATGCGGCGTTCGGCCCGGGCGTTGGAGACGGCGATCTCGTACTCGCGGTCTCCGCCGGGACCCGCGGCGAACTCGGTGCGCAGTGGCGTCGGGATGAGCGAGTACGGGGCGAGGGTGCCGTGTTCGGAGCCGGTGAGGTTCAGCACCCGGGAGTACGGTCGCAGCTCGGGCATGGAGCAGAGCCGGGCCAGCGGGCCGGACGGGTCGAGCAGGGTGACCTGGACTCCTCGGCGGGCGGCCAGGTAACCGAGCGCACCGAGTAGCGTCGACTTGCCACCACCCGGCTCGGCGACGAAGACGGCCAGCCCGGACCGTTCCCGTACCTCCATGGGGAAGTGCAGGTCGAGGAAGACGGGACGGCGGCAGGTGCCGGCGGTACGGCCGATGAGGTCACCCCGGCGGTCGCCGACGGTGCTGGCGGCCTGTGGCAGGGCGGCGGCGAGCAGGTTGACCGGCATCCGGCGGACGTACCCGGTGTTCGCGATGGGTTCGCCGGGGATGAACTCGCGGGCCAACCAGTCCTGGTTCTTGGGGTGCTGCAGGGAGATCCGCAGTTCGCGGGAGTAGAGCTGGATGAGTCGGCGGGCCCGTTCCAGGCACTCCTCGCGGGTCCGTCCACCGACGGCGATCCGGTGCCAGCCGTGGGCCCGGGCCGAGTCGACAGGAAGCCCGGTGGTCATCTCGTCACCGATCACCAGGGCCCGTTTCGCCAGTCGTTCCAGCTCCGGCGGGGCGTCGATGCCGTGCTCGGCGTAGTCGAGCTGCTGCGAACGGATCATCCGCAGCCGGTGTTCGAGGTTGCGGAAGGAGTCGCTGGAGCCGAGGATGTCGACCCGGGTGGAGATCTCCATGGGCCAGGGCAGGCGCTCGTGGAAGTGCAGCCACGGCTCGTGCCGCTCGGGGATCTCCAGGGGTTCCATCCGTCCGACGGCGAGCACCGCCACGTGCCGTTCCTCGCCGGTCATTCGGTTGACCAGCTTGACGGTGGTGCCGTACGGGGTGCGGTAGCGCTCGACCTGCTCGGTGAGGGCGAGGAGGTCGCCGCGTTCCCATCGGCCGTCGGTGACCGGGGAGAGGACGCCCGGCGGGGCCATGCACAGGGCCACCGACCGGTAGAGCAGCCACTCCAGTTCCTGGGCGGTGACCCGTCGGCCGCGCATGCCGAACGCGCCGAGGACCTCGTCGAACTGTTCGACGGTCCGGCCGAGTCGACGACGTTCCCCTTCGGCCACTCCCCGGCCGAACATGCTGAGCATCCGTTCGGTGAGGGAGTCTCCGAGGGACCGGCGGGCGAAGGTGACGCCGAGGTACGTCTGCCCCTCGGCGTGGTTGACGGAGAGCAGGTGACGTTGGGCGGCCACCAGGTGGTCGGCCCAGCCGGGGGTGCCCGCCACGTCGGGCAGGGGCGCTGTGGTGTGGGTGTCGATGGTCCGCGCCCACTCGTCGGCCGGGAAGGGCCGGGTGGTGCGGCGCAGGTGCAGCCGGAAACCGGCAAGTCCGGCGTACTGCTCGGAGATCGCGGAGAGCAGCGCCTCCCGCTCGGCGTCGGGGCGGAAGGCCCAGCGCACCTCGGGTAGCCAGTACCAGGCGGTGACGGTGTTCGGGGTGAAGGTGAGGTGTCCGGCGATCTCGGTGATGGCCAGTTCGGCGGCGGGATCCCGGTCACCGAACTTGATCTTCGGCGGGTTGATCCGACGCGGCTTGATCGGACGGTCGGACCGGTCCTTCGGGTCCGACCTGCGGCCTGCCGAGCGCTGCCGTGGTGGCGTCACCTCCCGCGTCGCGGGGGGTGCCGGTGCGAGCGTCTCCGGTGCCGTCGGCACCTGTGGTGCGGGAGGCGGCAGTGGGGTGGGAGGCGGTGGTGCGGAGGCAGCCGCCCGGGGGTCGGCGGGGCCCGGCGGGGGCCCGTCGGGAACAGTCGGGGCCGTCCGGTCGACGGTGGGCTCGACGGCGGCGGTCCGCCCGGCCTCGATCGGTGCCCGGCCCTCGATGCTCTCCGGTCCGGCCGACGGCCGGGGGGCGGGGAGACGGCCGGCTGCCTGCTGCGGCACCCGGGGCGCGGCGGGCGATGGGGGTTCGGGGGCGCGGGTGGTCTCGACCGGTGGCGGTGGTTCGACGACGGGTCGGTTCGTCGCAGTCGGCACCGGGGGCTCGACCGGGGCGGGGGCGGTCGGCTGGTGCGGGATGGTGCGCGGGTGCTCCCGGTCGACGACGCGTCCGGGGCCGGCGATGGCCGGACGGACCATCCGGGGGCGGGTGCCGCCGAAGAGGTCGAGGAAGGGGGAGTCGATGTCGGCGTCGATCGGGGTGGCCGGTTCCGCAGGTGGTCTGGGACGGGCCGGTACCGGGCGGGGGGCCTGGAAGACGCCGACCCCGCCCTGGCCGGGGCTGGTAGCCAGCGCCGGGTCCAGGGTGGACTCGTCCCCGTCGTCGGCTTGTGGGTAGTCGAACGACCGCGCACGGTTACCGGGTGGTGCGGCGCGGTGTCCGGCCGGGTAGCCCGGCGTGGAGGGGCGGTTCATTCGGCTGCCTCACCCGCTTCGTTCAGCCCCCGCGACGGCGTACGCCCGGTCATGCCAGCTCCTCCCGGATCCTGATCCTGCTGCCGACCAGGCGCGGATCACGCTGTTCGGTCGCCGGCTCCCGCGTACGTCGCCAGTCGGTCAGCGCGGTGCGGATCACCATTCGCGCCGGCCGGTCCGGATCGACGTACCGGAAGATGAACGAGGTGGTCACGATCGCGAGCGCGATCTCCCAGGCGGGGAAGAGCTCGACGTTGAACGTGAACAGCCAGTGGATGAACATGTAGAGGGGCACGAGCAGGATGAACAGGCCGTACTGGGCGTACGGCAGGTGAACGGGCAGCGTGTAGCCGGGCGGCCCGAGGTAGACCAGGCGGGCCCGGTAGATGTCGTCGTCGGTGCGCAGCCGCATGTCGTGCCCGCGCCTATTCGAAGATCAGGTTGATGATGTAGTCGCCGACGAAGAAGAGCGTGGCGGCCCCGGCGATGAACGCCAGCCCGACGATCGCGATGGCGGAGCTGGTCAGCACCTTGGAGATCTCACCCCGGCTGGCTCGGCCGATGAAGATGACACCGAGTACGGCGAGCAGGATGGGTGCGATCTTGCTGGCGAAGAAACTGACGACACCCTCGGTGTTGATGCCCTTCGGCGCCGGCTCTGCGGCGAGTGGGGTCGACGCGAGGGTGTGGAGCGTCTGGGCGACGCCGGATGACGCCGTCTCCAGGAGCTGGATGGCGATCACTGGAACCTCCCCATATCGCGGCCGGCGTGCCGCGGCGGTGCGGTGGTCGTGCCGGGCGGGAAACTCTGGTCGCTGTCGGACAGCGTCGTCAACAGTGGGTTGACGGTCCACACACGGAAAGTGGCGGACTTTGGGCGGTTTGCTCCCGCTTCGGCCCTCCCTCCGGGTCTCGCCGTCTCGCTGCTGGGCAATTCCAAAGCGTACGGCCCGCCCTCCTTTGCGACAAGCCGCGAAGAGTCGACCCGATCGGGCCCGGATGGCCGATCGCACTGTTGTGTCAATCGGCATGTCAGCGGCGGTCCTCGGGCGGGCCCCCGGGCTCGCCGAAGCCCGCAGTCTCGACCGGTACGGTCGAGTCGTGACCGATCTGGTACAGGTTCAACCCCCGGTGGTGATGGGTGTCCTCAACGTCACTCCCGACTCCTTCTCCGACGGTGGCCGATACGCCGATCTCGACGCGGCCGTCGCACACGGGGTGCGACTGCGTGACGAGGGGGCGGCGCTGGTCGACGTGGGTGGCGAGTCCACCCGGCCCGGTGCGGAGCGGGTGGACGCACGGACCGAGCTGGCCCGGGTGCTGCCAGTGGTCCGGGCGCTGACCTGCGCCGGAGTGTCGGTGAGCATCGACACCACCCGGGCCCGGGTGGCCGAGGCGGCGCTCGCCGCCGGCGCCGACGTGGTCAACGACGTCTCCGGTGGACTGGCCGACCCGGACATGGCCCGGGTGGTCCGCGACGCCGGCTGCCCGTGGGTGCTGATGCACTGGCGGGGGCACTCCCGGGGGATGCGGGACCTGGCCGGGTACGCCGACGTGGTCGCCGACGTCCGGGCGGAGCTGTCGCAGCGTGTCGAGGAGGCCCTGCGGGCCGGGGTGGCCGCCGACCGGATCGTGCTCGACCCCGGACTCGGCTTCGCCAAGACCGCCGCCCACAACTGGGCCCTCAGTGCCCGCCTGCCGGAACTGGTGGACCTGGGGTTTCCGCTGCTGTTCGCGGCGAGCCGGAAGTCCTACCTGGGCGGACTGCTCGCCGCCCCCGACGGCACCCCCCGTCCGACGGACGGTCGGGCGGCGGCGACCATCGCGACGAGTGTCCTCGCGGTTGCCGCCGGTGCCTGGGGCGTACGCGTGCACGACGTTCGCGGCACCGTCGACGCCCTGGCCGTCTGGGCCGCCACCGGCCGCCCCCGCCTGGTCGTCGACCCGTCCCGCGCGTCCGACCCCCTAGGGTGATCTGGTGACGGAGACCGACATGATCACCCTGACCGGGCTGCGTGCCCACGGTCGACACGGGGTGTACGACTTCGAGCGGCTCCAGGGGCAGGACTTCGTCGTGGACGCGACCCTGCGACTGGACCTCTCCGGGGCGGCCCGCAGTGACGAGGTGACCGACACCGTCCACTACGGGGAGTTGGCCGACCGGCTGGTCGCTGTGGTCACCGGCGAACCTGTCAACCTGATCGAGACGCTCGCCGATCGGCTGCTCGACGTCTGCCTGGCCGACCCGAGGGTGATCACCGCCACGATCACGGTGCACAAGCCACAGGCCCCGGTGCCGCACACCTTCACCGACGTGGCTGTCACGCTGACCCGCGGTCGTCAGGCGGCGGGGCGGAGTCGACCGGGGGACGGGGAGGGCCGGTGACCCGGGCACTGCTGTCGCTGGGCAGCAACCTCGGTGATCGGCTCGGCCACCTACGGGGCGCGGTGGCCGCCCTCGGTGACTCCGTACTCCTGGTGTCCGGGGTCTACGAGACTCCGCCGTGGGGCGACGAGGAGCAGCCGGCGTACCTCAACGCGGTGGTCCTGGCGGCCGATCCGGCCGCCACCCCCACCCACTGGCTGGAGCGGGCGCGACGGGCCGAGGCGGGAGCCGGACGTACCCGCGACCCGGCCCGCCGGTTCGGCCCGCGGACCCTCGACGTCGACGTGATCACCGTGTGGGACGCCGACGACGAACCGGTGGTCAGCGACGATCCGGAGCTGACCCTGCCGCACCCCCGGGCGCATCTGCGCGCCTTCGTGCTGCGGCCGTGGATCGACGTGCAGCCGTACGGTCGGTTGCCGGGGCACGGGTGGCTCACCGATCTGCTCACCACCGGCCCGGCGGCCCAGGACGCGCTTGCCGTGCGTCCCCGCCCCGATCTGGCGATAGAGTCGACCGCATGATCCGAGGGAGCCGGCCGGCATGAGTACCCAGTCCCCACCGCCCCGTGGGACGGACCCGGACCGCCCGAGGATGGAACCCACCAGGATCTCCGCCCTGGTGATGGCGGCACTCGGTACCGCCGCCGTCGTCTGGCTGCTGATCAGCAGCCTCTACTACCGGGCGTTGCCGCCGCTGCCCTGGCTGCCCGTGGTAATCCTGGCCGGTCTCGCAGTGCTGGAGGGGTACGCGGCGGGCAACACCCGGAGCCGGATCGCGGGCCGACCGGGCCGGGAACCGGTCAACCCGCTGCTGGTCGCCCGGTTCGTGGTGCTGGCGAAGGCCTCGGCGTTGGCCGGGGCGATCTTCGCCGGTGGGTACGCCGGGGTGACGGGGTGGCTGTTCATTGAGCAGACGAACGCCGCAGTCAACGACCGGCCGGCGGCCGGCGCGGGCCTGCTCGCCTCGGTGGCGTTGGTGGTGGCGGCGCTGTGGCTGGAGCGCTCCTGTCGGGTGCCCGAGGAGTCGGGTGACGAGCGGGAACCCGGCTCGCGGGAGGGCCGCCCCGGGCGGCATTGATCGACGGGGGTTACATCCGGCCCGGGCCCCGGGTACCGTCGCCGTGCGACCGCAGGGAGCAACGGCCGCCGTCGGCCCGCCACGGAGTGCGGACCTCGGGCACCGTGGGAGGCGCGCGTCATGGGGTACGACGAAGCTGGCCGGACGGGTGCACCACCGGACGCCCCCGTGGCCGTCGAGGACCCGTCGCCGGGGGAGACCGGTCCCGACCGGCTCGCCGTACACCTGGTCTGGGAAGTGGTGCTCCTGGGTGGGGCGCTGGTGGTGGCCTGTCTGCTATGGCAGGCGCAGCCTGCGGCGCTGCGCGGCGACGCGCTGCGTGACCTGCTGATCGACCTGGTGGCGCTGGGGCTGCTCACCCTCGCCGCCGGACTGAGCCTGCGTACCGCTGCGGTCAACCTGGCCGTCGGGCCGGTGGCGGTCGCCGCCGCCCTGCACTTCGCCGAGCGGGGCGACGGCAGCGTCCCCGCCGTCCTCGGCCCGGCGGTGGTGGTCGCCGTCCTCGGTGGGCTGGCCCTGGCCCTGGTCGTGGTGGTGCTCCACGTGCCGAGCTGGGCGGCCAGCCTCGCCGGAGCCGCCGCGGTGATCGGACACATCGAGCAGCGGACGGCCCCCGTCGTGGCGCAGGGCGACCACGACCCGCGCCGCGCCGCCCTGCACCTGTTCGCCGCTTTCGCCGCGCTCGCCGTCCTGGGTGGGCTGTTCGGGGCGATCCGGACGGTCCGGCGACTCGTGGGGGGGGCGCCAGGCCCGGCCCGCCCCGGCCCGCGCGGTGGGGGGGGGGCCGGGGGGGGGGGGCGGAAGGATAACAGGCGACGCACCAACA
>NZ_JBEPEQ010000098.1:0-21881 GCF_040300925.1 Micromonospora sp. NPDC000207 | reverse complement strand
GCCCGGGGTGCCCGCCGACGCCCTGGCCGACATGGCGGTCCGTCGGTTCGTCAACCGGGCCCGGCTCTCCGGGGCGGTCTCCGGGGCGGCCGGGCTGCCCGGTGCCGTCATCGACGTCGGGGTGTTGGCCTGGACCCAGGCCCGGATGGTGCTGCACATCGCGGCGGCGTACGAGGTCGACCCGGAACACCCGGACCGCGCCACCGACCTGCTCGTGTTGCAGAAGGTGCACAAGGCCGCCCAGACGGCCCGGGTGGCCCTCGGGGTGGCGGCCGGACGGGAACGGGCCGGGGCGCTGTTCGGCGGCCCGACCCAGAGCCCCCTGGGCCGGGTGATGGTCCGGTTGGGCGTCCAGCTCGCCCGGATGGCCGGGGTCCGCGCCGCGAAGCGGGTCTTCGCCAAGGTCATCCCCGGTGCCGCGATCGTCCTCGGCACCTGGGCGAACTCCTCCGCCACGAAGGACCTGGCCATCCGCTCCCGGGCGCTCTACCGGCAGCCCGGAGTCGGTGGCGTCCCCCGACCCCGCACGGGGTGAGCGCCGTCGCGGGCCGGTCGGTCAGGTGGCGAGGCGCGACGCCCGCCAGGTCACCTCGGCCAGCCGGTCCTGGCCGGCCGCGCTGGGGTGGAACCAGTCCAGTCGGTTGACCTCGTCGGCGGTGAACCGGACCCGGTGCACGGCCCCGCCGTCGTAACGGCACCGGGAGCCGTAGGCCCGACAGGCGGCGGCCAGCTGGGAGTTGTACGCGTCGATCCGCTTGCCGAAGGTCGCCCGCCGGGCCACGTCCGCCTCGGCGGTGGAGGTCGGCGCTGCCAGCAGGGCCGGGCAGATGCCGGTCCGCCAGGCGCGTACCGCTCGGGAGTCCTCGTGCCCGATCTCCCAGAGCCGGTTGAGGTCCGGGATGCTGGCCACCAGCACCCGGGCCTTGGGACGGCCCTCCTTGACCACCCGCAGCCCCCGGTCCACCTGCTCGCGGAAGGTCGACACCGGCGTCATCTCGTCGACGGTCCGCCGACAGGCGTCGTTGGCGCCGATCAGGACCGTGACGTAGTCGGCCTTGCCCCGGACCGCAGCCTGGGCCTGCCCGGCCAGGGCGGACGCCCTGGCACCCGGGTCGGCGTGGTTGGCGGCCCTGCCCCGGATCCCCGAATCCTGGTCGAGAAGCCGCTGGTAGACGCTGTCCACCCGGAGCCCGTCCCCGGTCGACCAGGAGTTGCGCTCGCACGAGGTGAGCACCACACAGGAGCCGAAACCGGTGGTGATCGAGTCGCCGAGGGCGGCGATGGAGCGGGGGGAGTCCCCCCGGGGCGGCGGACCGTCGGACGGGCGGGGACCGGCCTCGCCGCCCTCCTCGCAGGCGATCGCGACCACGGCCAGCAGGCAGAGCAGGGCGGTGACCCAGCGTCGAGACATCGTTCCCTCGCCCGGCGTCGGAGAGCTACGTCGCGGTAACTTTATGCGTCCGGTGGTGGTTCGCGCCAGAGCCGCCCGGCCCCTCGGATCTGCACACCGGTGCGGCACCGGCGGCCCACCCCCGGTTAACCGGGCGGATCCGGGGTAGCTGGACGGGATGATGCAATCGCAACCCCGGCGCGCCCGAGGCACGGTCGGGCACGCGAACAGCGCGTTGAACCTGCGACTGGCGCTCGCCGGTTTCGGTCTGGTCACCATGACCGTCTTCGCCGTGTTGGCGTTCCGCGCCGACCTGGTGCTGCTGGGGGTGGCGTGCGTCGTCCTCGCCGTGGTGGCCGTGATCGACCTGGTAGTCATCCAACGCCGCCGTGCCGCCCGACGCCGGGAGGAGCCGGGTAGGCGACACTCGCTCTTCGAGTGACAGGAGTACGAGATGCCCATCGCCACCGTCAACCCCGCCACCGGCAAGGTGCTCAAGACGTACGACCCGATGTCCGAGGAGCAGATCGACGCCGCCATCGACCGGGCCGACCTGGCCTTCCGGCAGTTGCAGGGCACGTCGTCGGCCCAGCGGGGCCGGTGGCTCACCGCCGCCGCCGACCGGATGGAGGCCGACCGCGACGAGATCGCCCGGCTGATGACCACCGAGATGGGCAAGACGTACGCGGCGGCCAAGGCCGAGGTCACCAAGTGTGCCACCGCCGCCCGGTTCTACGCCGCGCACGCCGCCCGGATGCTCGCCGACGAGCCCGCCGACGCCCGGTCGGTGGGGGCGAAGCGGGCGTTCGTCCGCTACCAGCCGATCGGCCCGGTCCTGGCGGTGATGCCGTGGAACTTCCCCCTCTGGCAGGTCATGCGGTTCGCCGCGCCGGCCCTGATGGCGGGCAACACCGGCCTGCTCAAACACGCCTCGAACGTGCCGCAGACCGCCCTGCTGCTGGAGGAGCTGTTCCGTCGGGCCGGTTTCCCCGAGGGCGCGTTCGTCACCCTCCTGGTCGGTTCGGACGCCGTCGAGCGGATCCTGAGCGACTCCCGGGTCCGGGCGGCCACCCTCACCGGCAGTGAGGCCGCCGGCCGGTCCATCGCCCAGATCGCCGGCCGGGAACTGAAGAAGACGGTGCTGGAGCTGGGCGGCAGCGATCCGTTCGTGGTGATGCCCTCGGCCGACGTGGCGACCGCCGCCGAGGTGGCCACCACCGCCAGGTGCCAGAACAACGGCCAGTCCTGCATAGCGGCGAAGCGGTTCATCGTGCACACCGACGTCTTCGACGCCTTCGCCAGGGAGTTCACCGACCGGATGTCGGCGCTGCGGGTCGGCGACCCGATGGACGAGGGCACCGACGTCGGGCCGCTCGCCAGCGAGCGGGGCCGCGACGAGATCCACGAGCAGGTACGCGACGCCGTCGACCAGGGGGCGACGGTGCTCTGCGGCGGGCAGAAGCCGACCGGGCCGGGCTGGTTCTACCCCCCGACGGTGGTGACCGACCTGACCCCCCGGATGCGGATGTGGAGCGAGGAGGTGTTCGGGCCGGTCGCCGGGCTGTACCGGGTGTCGTCGTACGAGGAGGCGATCGAGGTGGCCAACGGGACCGCCTTCGGCCTCGGCTCCAACGCATGGACCACCGACCCGGCCGAGCAGGAACGGTTCGCCACCGACCTGGACGCCGGGAACGTCTTCGTCAACGGGATGACCACGTCCTTTCCGGAACTGCCCTTCGGCGGGGTACGCAACTCCGGTTACGGCCGCGAGCTGTCCGCCCTGGGCATGCGGGAGTTCTGCAACACCAAGACCGTCTGGGTGGGGGAGGGGAGGGCGGGCGCCGGTGCGGGCGCGCACGCCGAGTGACCCGTCGCCGGATCGGTCGTCGTCGGTTCGTGAGGTCCCCTCGGGTCCATGCGTGACCGTCGGGCGGGTTGGGTATGGACGCCGCCATGACGGTGTTCGGATTCCACGCGTCCCACGAGCAGATCCACCCCCGCGCCCTGCTGGAGGCGGTGATCCACGCCGAGCGGGCCGGTTTCGACGCCGCCATGTCGTCGGATCACTTCGCGCCCTGGAGCGAACGTCAGGGGCAGTCCGGCTTCGCCTGGTCGTGGCTGGGCGCCGCGCTCCAGGCCACCAACCTGTCGTACGGCGTGGTCAACGCCCCGGGGCAGCGCTACCACCCGGCGATCGTCGCGCAGGCGATCGGCACCCTCGGGGCGATGTACCCGGGCCGGTTCTGGGCCGCGCTCGGCAGCGGGGAGAACGCCAACGAGCACATCACCGGGGAGGTGTGGCCCCGTAAGGAGCTGCGGAACGCCCGGCTGCGCGAGTGCGTCGAGGTGATCCGGGCGCTGCTGGCCGGTGAGGAGGTCAGCCACGACGGCCTGGTCCGGGTGGACCGGGCGAAGCTGTGGACCCGGCCGGAGGAGCCACCCGCCCTGATCGGCGCGGCGGTGAGCGTGGAGACCGCCAGGTGGTGCGCCGAGTGGGCCGACGGGCTGATCACCGTGAACGCCCCGGTGGACCACCTCCGTCAGATGATCGACGCCTACCGGGACGCCGGGGGGCGGGGGCCACTGCACCTCCAGGTGCACCTGAGCTGGGCGCCGGACCAGCGCGACGCGGAGGCGCTGGCGTACGACCAGTGGCGCAGCAACGTGTTCGCCCCGCCGATCTGCTGGGACCTGGCCACCCCGACGCACTTCGACGTGGTGTCCGAGGAGATCCCGATGTACCGGCTCGCCGAGGTGGTGAACATCAGCTCCGACCTCGGCCGGCACGTCGGGTGGCTGGAGCAGTACGTGGAGCTGGGCTTCGACCAGATCGCCCTGCACCACGTGGGCCAGGAACAGCTGTCCTTCATCGACACCTTCGGCGCTGAGGTCCTGCCGAAACTGCGCACCGGGGCGTGACGGGGCGGCTCGGATCGTACGATTCCCGGCATGGTGACGGACTACTTCGCAGGCGACCCCCGGAGCAACTGGGAGCGGATGCTCGCCGGTGACCGGTACGTCGCCGACGATCCGGAGATGGCCCGGCTCGGGCAGCGGGCCGTCCGGCTGGCCTACGCCTACCACCGGGCGTGGGCCGAGGAGGGGCCGGAGAAGGCCCAGGAGATCCTCGTCGACCTGCTCGGCACCGTCGGGGCCGACGTGTCCGTCAAACCGCCGTTCTTCGTCGACTACGGCGCGCACCTGCACATCGGGGACCGGACGTTCGTCAACGCCAACCTCACCGCCCTGGACGTCGCCCCCATCCGGATCGGTGCCGACTGTCAGGTCGGGCCCAACGTGCAGTTGTTGACCGCCTGGCACCCGCTCGAACCCCAGCCGCGTCGGGACAAGATCGAGGCGGCCAGCCCGATCACCCTCGGCGACAACGTGTGGCTCGGCGGCGGTGTGATCGTCTGCCCCGGCGTCACGATCGGGGACGACAGCGTCATCGGCGCAGGCGCTGTGGTGACCCGGGACGTCCCGGCGAACGTGGTGGCGGTGGGAAGCCCGGCCCGGGTGGTCCGAGAGCTCTGAGCCGACCCACCCGGTGCCGCCCGCCACGGTCACGGCGGACGGCACCGGGGTGGCGTCGGTCAGGAGCAGGGGGACCCGTTGAGGGTGATCAGGCCCGGTGCCGGGTTGGCACCACCGCCGGTGAGGGCGTTGAACCCGAAGGTCACGGTGCCGCCGGGGGCGATCCGGGCGTTGTACGACTCGTTCTTCGCGGTCACCGTCGCGCCCTTCTGCTCGGCCCTGGCCAACCACGCCTCACGCAGCTTCTGGTCGCCGGTGAACGCGAACCGGGTGGTCCAACCGTTCACCGGGGTGCTGCCGGTGTTGCGGATGGTCACCTGGGCGGTGAACCCGCTGCCGCCGGACCAGGTGCCGTAGTCGACGTACTCGGCCCGGCAGGTGGACGGCGTCGGGGCGGGGGCACCGCCCTGGTCGGCCAGGAAGGAGGCGATCCAGGTCAACGCCGAGTTCCAGTTGATCGCCACCTCGTTCGTCGAGTACGAGGCGATGTCGTCGACGAAGCAGAACTGCGGCTTGCAGCCGGGAAGCAGGGAGGCGACGAACGGGTCCTGGAGGGCGGCGTTCGCCCCACCCGCCAGGGAACCGGCGGGCGGGTTCGGCATCTGCGGGTTGAGCTGGTTGCCGAAGATCCGGCTGTGCTGGTTCTTCGCGTGGTGCTCGCCCCACCCGGTCACGTACGAGATGTTCAGGGCGTTGCGGCCGAGGAGGTAGTCCATCGTCTGCACGGCCCCGTCGCGGTAGCGCACGTCCCCGCTGAGGTCGAAGGCGGTGGCCATGACGACGGCGTTGTTGATGATGTTGCCGTTGCCGCCCCAGAAGTAGCTGCCCGGGTCACCGGGCATCGGCAGCCCGTACGCCTGGTCGGCGATCTCGGTCAGGTAGGTGTCGGCGGCGGCGGTCACCGAGGCCCGGATCCGGTCCCGGTCGGCGGCCGGTAGTCCGCTCGGCACGGTGGCCAGGTCGAGTCGACCCAGTGCGGCCACCCCCTGCCAGCTGAACCCGCGTACGTCGAAGACGTCCCCGGTGTGGTGCGGCGAGGCGGTCAGGTCGGTCAGGTACGCCTTCTCCCCGGTGGTCAGGTACAGCTCGGCCGCCGCCCAGTAGAACTCGTCGGTGACCACCGTGTCGTCGTACGCCCCTCCGCCGTTGCCGTCGGTCGGGCTGGCGAGCCGGGCCGGATTGGCCTTGGCCGCCGCGTACGCGGTCTTCGCCGCCGTGCCGCACCGGGTGGCGAACGCCCTGTCGTACGGGGCGAACAGCCTGGCGCACTGGGCCGCCACGGCGGCCAGGTTGAGGGTGGCGGCTGTCGACGGCGGGTGCAGCTCACGCAGCTCCGGGTCGTCGGCGGGGTCCAACGGCAGGCCGGTCCAGTTCCGGTCGTGGATCTTGTGGTGGGCCATCCCGGCCAGCGGCTTGCCGGCCGGCACCTGCATGCGCAGCAGGAACTCCAGTTCCCAGCGGGCCTCGTCGAGGATGTCAGGCACCCCGTTGTCCCGCTCGGGCACCCGCAGCGTGCTGTCGCCCAACGCCGCCCCGCCGTCGGCGGTCGGCGCGGTCTTGGTCCGCTCGAAGGTGTTCAGCAGCTGGTAGGTGGCCAGGCCGCCGTTGACGACGTACTTGCCGTGGTCACCGGCGTCGTACCAACCGCCCCGGACGTCCAGTCGGTAGTCGCAGACCCCGGGCTGGCACGGCACGTCGGTGTCACCCCGGTTGGGGGCGACGTCCAGGTGACCGGCGCGGCGGGCGTACTCCTCGCCGATCAGGTCGCCGTCGATGGCGATCCCGCTGCGCTGGGCGTAGAAGAACTGCACCGCGTCGGAGCGGAGTTGCGCGTAGACCGAGTCGGAGATGTCGAACGGGTGGCTGGTCTCGCCGTCGGCGACCAGGGTCAGCCCGGTGCCCGCCGTGCGGTAGGTGGAGAAGTCGACGCTGTGCACGTTCTGCCCGGAGGCCTCGTCCACGCCGCGCGGGGTGCTCACCCCGTCGGCCAGCACGGCACCGGTGGTCGACCGCAGCTGCCAGGCGAGCGGGTCGGTGGCCTCGGTGACGACTGTGGCGTTCTTGGGTCCGCCGGGCAGGTATCCGACCTGGTTGACCCGGACCCTCGGGCCGGTGTCCGGGACGTACGGCTCCGGCGGGTCGCCGCCGCGCAGGGAGACGTCGTCCAGGCAGACGGTCTGGGCCTGGGCCGCGCCGCCGATCTGGAAGATGAGCTGGGCGGCGTCGTTGCCCTCGGTGACGGTGAAGGTCTGCTCCACCCGGGTACGGGTGCCGGTCGCCGTGGCGTCGACAGTGGCGTACGCGGTGTAGGGCGCGGCACCCAGCTGGAGGACCGCCCTGAGCGCCGTCCCGGGAGTGGCCGAGACGTCGAATCCGAGGGTGTACTCGGCACCGGCGACGAGGGGGACGGCGTCCTGGCCGATCCCGGCGTCCCACGGGTTGGCCAGTCCGCCGGCGACGGTGGTGCAGAGCTGCCCGTCGGTCACGGCGAGGGGGCCGGTGCCGAAGGAGAACCAGGGGCTCACCCCGTCGCTGAAGTCGCCGTTGCGGACCTGTTCCGGGGCTTCTGCGGGTGGGTCGGCGAAGGCCGGGACGGTGGTGCCGGTCAGGGCCAGGGTGGTCACCGTGGCCAGGATTGTGAGGCGACGCCGACGGCGTCGGGATGGCGTCACGTGGGTTCCTTCCGGGGGTGGGATACGGCGTGGTGGGGAGCTGAGACCTGGGAGCGCTCCCAGATGTCGACCCGATGTTTCCAGCAGGTGACCGCCGTGTCAATCGACGAAATTGGATAATGCCCGGTCGGTGCGGTGTGCCCAGATCGCCGACAGTGAGATTCACCGCGCCACGCCACGTCACCGTGATCTCCTAGAGACAACTGCGCCCTTCGCCTGGCAGGCTTCCTCCCATGACCCTGAAGCTGCGTACCGTGGGGGCGAGCGACCGCGGGCTGATCCGCAGCGGCAACCAGGACGCCCACCACGCCGGCACCTGGCTCATCGCCGTCGCGGACGGCATGGGTGGGATGGCCGCCGGGGACCTCGCGAGTGGAATCGCCATCGACGCGGTCGGCCCGTTGGACGTGGAGACACCCGAGGGCGGCCTGGTCGCCGCCCTGCAGAGCGGGATCGACCTGGCCACCGAGCGGATCCGTCAGGCGGTCGCCGAAGACACCGACCGGCGGGGCATGGGCACCACCCTCACCGCCCTGCTCCTCGCCCGGACCGGCAGTTGCCTGGCCCTGGCCCACGTCGGTGACTCCCGGGCCTATCTGCTGCGGGAGGGGGTGCTCAAGCAGATCACCCGCGACGACACCTTCGTCCAGATGCTCGTCGACCAGGGGCTGATCCGACCGGAGGAGGCGAGCAGTCATCCCCGTCGGGCCGTGGTCACCCAGGCGTTGCAGGGCGACGAGGTCACCCCGACCTACGCGACGATGGTGCCCTGGGCCGGGGACCGCTGGCTGCTGTGCAGCGACGGCCTGTCGAATGTGGTCACCGCCGAGACCCTCGCCGAGACCCTCGCCGCCCACCCCGACCGGGACGAGTGTGCCCGGCGTCTGATCGACCTGGCCCTGCGGGCCGGCGGGCCGGACAACATCACCGTCGTGATCGGGGACATCGTCGCCGACTAGACGGTGCCGGGCCGGCTTCCCGGCCCGGCACCGCCGCCCGACCGCCGTTACCGGCGGACCTGCACGGCGGTGCCGGCTGCGGCGGCGTCGACGGCGGCGAGGAGCTGTTGCAGGGAGCCCGGCAGGCTCTGCCGGGCGGTGACGATCCGGTCGGCCACCGACCTGTCGACGAGGGTCAGCACCCCCACCAGGTTCCCCGCCCGGATCAGCGCGGCCAGGGTGGCAGTGGTGGTGTCCAGGGGGCGCTGGGTCTGTTGCAGGCTCGCCCCGAGTCGGACCCGGGGCGCTGCCACCTGGTTCGGGTTGACCCCCGGCCAGCGCACCGAGGTACGCAGGGTCAGCCCTCGGCTCTCCACCCGGCGGACCCAGCCCGCGCTGGCCAGGCGGTTGCCCACCCGCTCCCGGATCTGCATCTCGTCCCGGACGAACGCCAGCCACAGTCGGGCCGAATGGCCGTCACCACGTCGGATGATCTCGCTGAGGAGCAGGTCGGTGAGGGCCTCGTTGCGGGGTTGGCCGTCGAGTGCGAAGACGGTCCCGTTGTCCACTCCGAGGCGACCGTCGAGAAGGAGTTCGGCGAGGGCGGCGCCGGCGAGAGCGGTATCGAAGATCCTCCCCGCCGACAGCGGTTTTCCGGTGAAGTCGTCGTGCCCGACAAGGAAGAGTTCATCGGCCAGGCGCATTACGGGTGAGCCGTAATTTGCATTCGTCATCCTCAGCCTTCCGGGAATGGGCATGGGGGTGCAGCGGCCGACCCGCATCGTACGACAAGATCACTCATCGTTCAACCATGTTGATCTAGAGTGACGAACGCGAGATGAAATGCGGCCAATGTACGAATATCTCGGTGAGAGGGCCCGGATGGGCCGCCTTGTCCACACGTCTTGTGGGAGATCCGATCAAGTCCTACTCTTCGATGGTTCCAGTCCGTGGACCACCCCTTGTCAAGTTGGAGCAGAACCATGTCTGCCGATGAGTATCCGTTTCGTGGTGGCCTTCGCAGAGGCCGACTGGGAACGGCTCACCTAGTCTTCTTCACCGTCGCGGCCTCCGCCCCGTTGACGGTTCTCGGTGGTGGTGTCACCACCATGTACGCCGTCAGTGGAAACGTCGGCGCAGCCCTTTCCTACGTCCTGCTCGCCGTCGTTCTCGGCCTTTTCGCCGTCGGCTACGCGGCAATGAGCAGGCACGTGGCGAATGCCGGGGCGTTCTACTCGTACATCGCCAACGGGCTCGGTCGGGGCACCGGCGTGGCGGGCTCGTTCGTCGCGCTCGCCGCGTACAACGCGATCCAGATCGGGCTCTACGGGCTCTTCGGCGCGATCTTCGGCGACTTCATGTCGAGCAAGTTCTCGATCGAGGCGCAGTGGTGGCTCTGGGCACTGGGAGCCTGGGCGCTCGTCGGCCTCCTCGGGCTGCTCCAGGTCGACCTCAACGCCACCGTACTGGCCATCCTGCTGGTCCTGGAGTGCATCGCCGTCGCGATCTTCGACCTGGTAGCCCTCGGTAACCCGGCCGGGGGCACCATCACCCTGGACGGGCTGGCCCCGGGGAACCTCTTCGCCGCCGGCCTCGGGGCGGTCCTGGCGCTGGGGATCGCCTCGTTCACCGGCTTCGAGTCCGGTGCGATCTACAGCGAGGAGGTGCGTGACCCCCGCCGGACTGTGGCCCGGGCCACGTACGTCACCGTCGCCTTCACCGGTCTGTTCTACGCCTTCTCGGCATGGGCACTGACCGTCTCCACCGGCCCGCAGAACGCCCAGGCCGCCTCCCAGGAGGCCGGTCCCGGCATCATCTTCGGTGCCCTCGCCGAGCACGCCGGCCCGACCGTGGCCGACCTCGCCAACCTCCTGTTCATCACCTCGGTGCTGGCCGCCCTGCTGTCGTTCCACAACGGCGTCTCCCGGTACCTGTTCGCCCTCGGGCGGGAGCGGGTCCTGCCGGTCGTCCTGGGCCGGGCGGGTCGGCGTACCGGGGCACCGGTGGCGGGCTCGGTGACCCAGAGCCTGCTCGCCGTCCTGGTCGTCCTGGCCTTCGCCTGGGCCGGGCGGGACCCGATCATCGACCTGTTCACCTGGTTCAGCGGGGTCTCGGCGGTCGGCGTGGTGCTGCTGATGACCCTCACCTCCGCAGCGGTGGTCGGCTTCTTCCAGCGGCGTTCCGGCGGTCCGGAGAACGCGTGGCAGCGCCTCGTCGCGCCGTTGCTGGCCACGGTGGCACTCCTGGTCGTCCTGGGGGTCCTCGTGGTGAACTTCGACGCCCTGCTCACCCCGCAGACCCCGGCCGCGCTGCGCTGGCTGCTGCCGGCGATCGTGGCGCTGGCCGCAGTGGCCGGGCTGGTCTGGGGCGCGGTGCTGCGGTCCCGACGGCCCGAGGTGTACGCGGGCATCGGCCGGGCGGCGACCGAGGACCGGCTGCCCGACCCGACCCCGCACACCCTGCCCGAGCGACCCGACGCCTACGCCGGTCGACGCTGATCGCCGACCCGACGAACGCCGACCGACCGGGGCCGTCCGACCGGGGCCGTCCGACGACCGACCCCGGTCGACCCGCTCGGGTCTCCCCTCCCGCCGTTTGGAGCAGCAGACGATGTCCAACCCCGTGGTACGCGCCGCCACCCCCGCCGACCTCGACGAGGCCGGTCGGCTCCTGGCGGTGGCCTTCATGCCCGACCCGGTCAGCCGGTGGATCTTTCCCGACCCGGCCGAGCGGGCGCGGCTGCACCCGGCGTTCTTCCGACCCTTCCTGGAGGCCGTCCTCGACGGCGGGGCCCTGCACGTGGCCGGGGACACCGTCGGGGCCGCGCTCTGGCTGCCCGTCGACGGGCACGGCCCCGCCGAGGACGACGACGGGCTGGCCCTGCGGCTGGAGGCGGCGATCGGCCCGGAACACACCAAGCGCTTCGCGGTCCTCGACGACCTGATGTCCGCCGACCACCCGACCCGCCCGCACAGCTACCTGCCGTTCATCGCCGTGCACCCGGACCACCAGGGCACCGGGGTCGGGCGGGCGCTGCTGGAGCACCACCTGCGTCTACTCGACGCCGAGGGCACCCCCGCCTACCTGGAGGCCAGTACGCCGCGCAGCATCTCCCTGTACGCCCGGCACGGGTTCCGTCGTACCGCAGGCACCCTCGACCTCCCGGAGGGTCCGAGCCTGTACCCGATGTGGCGCGATCCGGCCTGACCCCCCGGACGACGGCAGACGGCGGGCCGGGTCATCGTTGACCCGGCCCGCCGTCGAACCGCTGCCCGCAGCGGGGAGACCCCGCGCGGTGGTGCCTAGTAGGTGCCGTCGAGCTGACCGCGAAGCTTGGTCAGCGCCCGGGCGAGCAGCCGGGAGACGTGCATCTGCGAGACGCCGATCTGGTCGGCGATCTGCGACTGGGTGAGGTTGCCGTAGAACCGCAGGGTGAGGATCTTCTGCTCACGCTCGTCGAGGGTGGCCAGCGCCGGCCCGAGCGCGACCCGCAGCTCCGCCAGCTCGAACTCGCCGTCCTCGCCGCCGAGCATGTCGCCCAGCTCGGTGGCCCGCTCTCCGTCACCGGTCGGGGTGGACAGCGACACCGCGTTGTACGCGCGGGCACCCTCCAGGCCCTCCAGGACCTCTTCCTCGGTGAGCTTGAGGTGGGCGGCGATGTCGGCGACCGTCGGCGACCGGCCGAGGGTCTGCAACAGCGAGCTGTTGGCGTCGGAGATCGCCAGCCGCAGCTCCTGCAGGCGACGGGGGACCCGGATGTCCCAGGTGCGGTCCCGGAAGTGCCGCTTGAGCTCACCGATGATGGTGGGGATCGCGTACCCGGCGAAGTCGACGCCCCGGGTCGGGTCGAACTTGTCGATCGCCTTGATCAGGCCGACGGCGGCGGTCTGCGCCAGGTCGTCGGTCGGCTCCCCACGCCCGCTGTAGCGGTGGGCGAGGTGGTTGGCCAGCGGCAGCCACGCCTCGATCGCCCGGTCCCGCATGGCCGCCCGGGAGGGGTGGCCCGCCGGGAGGGCGGCCATCGCGTTGAGGATGTCGCTGGCGCTGTCGGTGAGTGCCCGTGGGTCGAGCTTCTCGGTGGTCGCCGAGGGGGCGGGTGTCGCCTGCTCGGTGATGGTTGGCGCGGTCATGGTGGTCCTCCCTGCACCTCGTCCGCGGATGACAAAGACGTGACGCATTGGTATAGCTTCAGATGTCCGTTCGAGGGCTACCTTAGCCTGATCGGCTCGCCAAAATCTAGCCGAAAGGACGATGCACTTAGGTGACTTTCGACGACGAAACGCCCAAAAGTTGCGGATGCGTCGTAGATCACCAACTCTTCGCCCGCCGCGCCCGCATCGGACGCCCGTCCGGGTCGTACACGAGGCGGTACGCCGGAAGCGCCCACAACCGGGTGAACCAGGGCAACCGCTGCGGTCGGTGCGGACGCAACCGCCCCGGCGGTCGCGGACCCACCCGACCGGAGTCGTGCCACTCCTGCAACGCCTCGGCGGCGGCGTCGATGGCCCGGACGGCGTCCTCCGGATCGATCAGGTCCTCGTCCTGGCCGCCGTCCGGATCCCGGTCCAGGTGTTCGCGCCACAACCGCAACCGCAGGTCACGGGCGTAGGTCCGGGCACCGTCGCCGAGCCCGGCCGGGTCGCGGGGCTCCCGCTCGTCGCGGGTGTCGTCAAGGACGGCGCAGGCCAGCTCGCTGTCGTGGGTCCAGGACCGGCGGTTGAGGTTGTCACTGCCCACGCTCGCCCAGACGTCGTCGATCACGCACAGCTTGGCGTGCACGTAGACCGGGTCGCTGTCGTGGTTCTCCACGTCGAAGACGTGCACCCGGTCCGGGGCCGCCTTCTCGCACAGCGCCAACGCCTGCTCCCGGCCCACCACGTTCGGCGGCAACGCCAACCGGCCGTCCACGTCCGGGTATCGGGGGACCACCGCCACCAGGTGCAGTTCCGGGTTGTTCCGCAACGCCTCGGCGAACAGGTCGGCCACCTCCGTGGACCACAGGTACTGGTCCTCCACGTAGATGAGCCGTCGAGCCCGGCACAGCGCCTTGGTGTAACCCCGGGCGATGGTTCGCTCCCCGCGCGGGGCGAAGTTGTAGCGGGGTCGGACCGCCGGATAGGTCCGCAGCACCTGGACCCGGTGCGGGCCGCACGGCGGCGGGTCGGCGGGCTGCTCGGGCAGCGGGCCGGCGGACTGGTCGACCCCACGCAGGCGGTCGTACAGGTAGGCCAGCGGGTTCTCGGCGTCGAGCGGGTTCGGGTCACCCCACCGCTCGCGGAACGTCGAGTCGAGCGCCCCCACCACCGGCCCCCGCAACGCCACCTGCACGTCGTGCCAGGGCGGACGGTCGCCGTACTGGGGGGACATCGGGACCACCTGCGGATCGCCCCGGTGGTCGGCGTCGTCACGCCGGCTGTGGCAGAGGTCGATCCCCCCGGCGAACGCGACGTCCCGTTCCGGGTCGTTCAGGCGGCGCAGCACCACCAGCTTCTGGTGGTGTGACCCGCCCCGGCGGACCCGCTGGTCGAGCAGCACCTCGCCACCGGCCGCCGAGATCGCCTCGCTGATGTTGCGGTTCTGTCGGTGACTGAACGACAGGGCGTGGTGGTGGGACCGCCACACGAGCCCCTTCACCACCACACCCCGCTGTGCCGCCTGGGCGAACAGCTGCGTGACGGTGGGGCCCTCCGGGGCCATGAGCTGGTCCGGGTCGCCTCGCCAGTCGGTGAAGAACAGGTGGTCGCCGGCCTCCAGCGAGTTCACCTCGCTGACCAGCCGGTCAAAGTAGGTAGCGCCGTGAATCAGCGGCTCGGCAAGGTTTCCGGTGCTCCAGACGGGTAACTCTGATGCCGGGTTGGCGCGTTCGGTAGCGGTGAGGAACCAGTCCTGCGTCGGCACGTTCCAGCCTTTCGAGGTCGACGAACCGTCCTCACGGTAGGACCCCCGTCCTGGTCCCGCACGTCGAGTCCCGTCGTTTCGGACCAGGTCAATAAGGGTGTACGCACGACACCGAGCTGACGACAACCGAGGAGGCCCCAGGATGTCTTCCGAGCCGACGAACCTGACCGACCACCACGAGCCGACGGTGGAGGGCGAACGGGGTGCCCTGGTGGCGGTGCTGCTCATGGTCGTACTCGGAGTGGCGGGCATATTCGTCGTGTCC
Organism: Micromonospora sp. NPDC000207; assembly: GCF_040300925.1. Lineage (NCBI taxonomy): Bacteria > Bacillati > Actinomycetota > Actinomycetes > Micromonosporales > Micromonosporaceae > Micromonospora > Micromonospora sp. NPDC000207. The sequence goes on along the minus strand of NZ_JBEPEQ010000098.1, from coordinate 7,184 downwards.
TGACGGGCGTGTCGGGCACCCGGATCCTTCCCGGGTGCCCGACACGCCCCGACGTCAGGGTCGGCGGCTTGCGCCGTCGGTGTGCGGCAGTCGTTCGGTCGGGATCACCCCGAGGCGGCCGGCCTGGAAGTCCTCGACCGCCTGGACCAGCTCCTCGCGGGTGTTCATCACGAACGGCCCGTAGTGTGCCACCGGCTCCCGGATCGGCTGTCCCCCCATGATGTAGAGGTCCAACGCCGGGGTGTCGGCGTCCTGCTCCGGATCGGCGTCGACCCGGATCGCGTCCCCGGGTCCGTGGACGGCGAGCTGTCCGGTGCGTACCGGTCGCCGGTCGGTGCCGACGGTGCCCCGTCCGCCCAGCACGTACACCAGGGCGTTGAAGTCGGGCCGCCACGGCAGGCTCAGCTCGGCTCCGGGCTGGAGGGTGACGTGCGTGATGGTGATCGGGGTGTGGGTCGACCCCGGACCCCGGTGTCCGGCGACCTCACCGGCGATCACCCGGATCAGCGCCCCACCGTCGGGCGTGGTGAGCAGTGCCGACTCCGCGCCCCTGATGTCCTGGTACTTCGGTTGGCTCATCTTCGCCACCCGGGGGAGGTTCACCCACAGTTGCAGGCCGTGGAAGAGACCGCCACTCGTCACCAGGTGCTCCGGCGGTGACTCGATGTGCAGCAGGCCGCTACCCGCAGTCATCCACTGGGTGTCGCCGTTGGTGATGGTCCCGCCCCCGCCGGTCGAGTCCTGGTGGTCCATGATCCCGTCGATCATGTAGGTGACCGTCTCGAAGCCCCGGTGGGGATGCCAGGAGGTGCCCTTCGGCTCGCCGGGGGCGTAGTTCACCTCGCCCATCTGGTCGAGGTGGATGAACGGGTCCAGCTCCTGCATCGGGACCCCGGCGAAGGCCCGGCGGACCGGGAAGCCCTCGCCCTCGTACCCGCTGGGGGCGGTGACCAGGCGGCGCACCGGACGGTAGGCGGTGGACTCGGCGGGCTTCGGCAGTCGGGGCAGGACGAGGACGTCGTCGACTGTGACAGCGGGCATCGTGATCACTCCTGGGGTGCGGTGGTCGACGCGTCGCGGACGGCGCGCAGGCGGGTGCCGAGTCGGGTGAAGACCCGGGTGAGGCAGGCGATCTCGGCGTCGTCGAGATCGTCGATCAGGTGGTGGCGGACCGAGGTCAGGTGGTGCGGTGCGGCCTCCCGGAGGGTGAGCAGCCCGGCGGCGGTGAGCACCGCCTCGCTGCCCCGTCGGTCGTCCGGGCACGACTGGCGGGCCACCAGGCCGCGCCGCTGCATGGTGGAGACCTGGTAGGTGAGCCGACTGGGCGAGAAGACCAGCCGGTCCGCCAGCTCGCCCATCCGCAGGCGCTGCCCGGGAGCCTCGGAGAGCAGGACCAGGACGTGGTAGTCGGCGAAGCTGAGCCCACTGGTCGCCCGCAGGTCCTCCTCCACCTGCGTGAACAGCCGCTGGCTGGCTTCGATGTACGCCCGCCAGGCGGTCGTCCGATCGGTGCTGAGGCTCTCGGTCACGCTGTCGACAGTAGCACTAATTCAAATTTTGACAACTGGTCCAGCAGCCGGGTGGGTTGGCTCTCAACCAGCTGACCGACGTCAGTCTTCAGAAGCTGAAAAAGTCGCCGTGGGGTCCGGGGTGTCCCGGTCCCCACGACGACCTGTGGTGGGTCAGCGCCCCGGCGTACCGGCCGGCTGCAACCTGCCCATCAGCTGACGGGCCTGGTCGGCCACCTGCGCGTCGACGGTGACCGCGTACTGCCCGGCCCGCAACGAACTCGTCGAGGTGAAGTCCCGCTGCCCACCGGACATGGCGTGCGCTATCGCACCGAAGACGGCACCCCAGATCGCGCCGATCACCAGCCCGGCCAGGATCACCGTCACCCAGTTGCCGACCGTGAAGATCCCGAACAGCAACCCGATGAACAGACCGAACCAGGCACCAGTGCCCGCACCGAGCACCGCCGACCGGGCGGTGGTCAGTCGGCCGAGGACCGTCTCCACCAGTGTGAGGTTCGTGCCCACGATGGCTGTCTGCTCCACCGGGAACCGGTTGTCCGCCAGGAAGTCGACCACCCGTTGGGCGGACGGATAGTCCGGGTACGACCCGATCGTCACGGCGGCCGGTCCGAGCTGCGGCCCGTCGCCGTTGCTGCTCGGGGCGGTGACTGCACCGGCCGGACCGGAGGTCAGGGTGGAGCCGCCCGGCATGCCGGGTTGCCAGGCCGCTGGTGTCGAGGGACTGGACATGTGCACCTCCTTCGTCACCGGCGGCCTTCCCGGACAGCCGGGAGAGGTAACCCGGGGGCGGGGCCGGGATCGGCCCGGGTCGGGTCGGAATGCTTCTCGCCGACGCCGGGTAGGCAGCCCCGTGCGAAGCGGACTGATCAGCGAACACGGATTCCTTGCCGACGGACGGAGCGCGGCCCTCGTCGACCGGGGCGGCTCGGTGAACTGGTGGTGCCCGGAACGGTTCGACGGGCCGTCGGTCTTCGGCCGGCTCCTCGACGACGACGCCGGTGGGCACTGGTCCATCCACCCCGCCGACGGTCACCACAGCGAACGGTCCTACCTGGACGACACCCTGGTGCTGCGTACCGTGTTCCACACCGACGGGGGCGCGGTGGCGGTGACCGACGCGCTCGCCCTGGACCCCGACGCACGGGGGCACGACATCGGGCGGCGTTCGCCGGGCGTCCTGGCCCGGGTGGTCGAAGGTCTGCACGGTGAGGTGCCGATGCGGATGGACTACCGCCCCCGGTTCGAGTACGGCCGGGTCACCGCGTACCTGGTGGGACGGGGTGACACCGTGGAGGCCACCGCCGGTGCGGCCCGGCTGCGGCTGCGGGGCGAAGCCGACCTGCACTGCGACGACGGGACGGCCACCGCCGCGTTCACTGTCCGCGCTGGTGAGGTCCGCCGGTTCACCCTCGGATACGCCCCGACCTACTCCGGTGACGTCCCGCCCACGCCCGACGCCGACGCGGTGCTGGCCGACGCGAGCGCCGGGTGGCGCTCCTGGGCGGACCTGCACGACTACCAGGGCCTCTACCGGGACCAGGTACGACGCAGCGCGATGGTCGTCCAGGGCATGACGTACGCGCCCAGCGGGGCCGTCGTCGCGGCCCCCACCACCTCGCTTCCCGAACAGGTCGGCGGGGACCGCAACTACGACTACCGGTTCGTCTGGGTACGCGACTTCAGCCTCACGCTTCAGGCCCTGTGGCGAGCGGCCTGCCCGGACGAGGCGAACAGGCAGTTCGCCTGGGTGTCCCGGGCGATGGGGCTCATCGGCGACGAACCGGTGCCCATCATGTACGGCGTCGAGGGCGAGCGGGACCTGACCGAGCACGCCCTGGACCACCTCCGTGGGTACGCCGACAGCCGACCCGTGCTGGTGGGAAACGACGCCTGGCGGCAGCGGCAGAACGACGTACTCGGTGAGGTGCTGGACGCGGCCTGGCTGATGCGCCACTACCTGGACCCGATGGACGACGAGGTGCGGCACCTGCTGCGGGCCCTGGCCGACCAGGCCGCCCGAGTGTGGCGGGAGCCGGACGCCGGGATGTGGGAGGCGCGCGACGCCGACCGGCACTACGTCTCCTCGAAGGTGCAGTGCTGGACGGCGTTGGACCGGGCCGTCCGGTTCGGGTCCAGGATCGGCGACGCCGCCGAGGTGGCCCGGTGGGCCGCCGCCCGTGACGAGGTCCGGGAGACGGTGCTGCGGCGTGGATTCGACGAGCGGGTGGGGGCGTTCACCGGGGCCTTCGACTCCGCCGAACTGGACGCCTCGGTGCTGATCATGCCGCTGGTGGGTTTCCTGCCCGCCACCGATGCGCGGTTCAGATCCACGATGGACGCGATCCAGCGCCGACTGGGCCACGACGGGTTGGTCCGCCGGTGGGAGGGCGATCCGGCGGGGTTCCTGATCTGTTCGTTCTGGCTGGTGGGCTGCCTGGCGTCGGCGGGGGAGACCGAGCGGGCCACCCGGCTGTTCGAGCAGGTGGCGGGCCGTACCAACGATCTGGGGCTGCTCGCCGAGCAGATCGACCCCGGCGACGGCGAACAGGTGGGCAACTTCCCGCAGGCGTTCTCCCACATCGGGCTGATCAACGCCGCCGGGCAGCTCACCGACGCACAGCGACAGCCCGTGCCGACGGGTGCGGGACCGAGGAAGGGAGCAGGCGCATGACCGGACGGTTGACCGGAAGGACCGCCCTGATCACCGGCTCGGACTCCGGGATCGGACAGGCGACCGCCATCGAGTTCGGCCGGGAGGGAGCCGACGTCGTCGTGCACTACCTGCACGACCGCGACGGCGCGGAGCACACCCGGCACGAGGTGGAGGCGGCCGGACAGCGGGCCGTGGTGGTGCAGGGCGACATCAGCGACGAGTCCGACGTCGAGGCGATGTTCGACTCGGCGTTGGCCGAGTTCGGGGTCCTGGACATTCTGATGAACGACGCCGGGGTGGACGCCTCGGGTGTCCAGGTCGCCGACCTGGACACCGCGACCTGGGACCGGGCCATCCGTACCAACGTGTACGGGGCGTTCTTCTGCTCGCGGCGGTTCGTCAGGCACCGGCGTGACCAGGGCGGACGAGGCAAAATCATCAACATCACCTCGATCCACCAGGAGGTGGCCCGCTCCGGGGGGTCGGACTACGACACCAGTAAGGGCGCGCTGCTGGAGTTCGCGAAGACCCTGGCCCTCGAGGTCGCCCCGATGCGGATGAACGTCAACAACATCGGCCCGGGGATGGTGCTGACGCCCTTCAACCAGCAGGCCATCGACGATCCGGGGTACCTCGACGAGCAGGTGCAGAGCATCCCGTGGAAGCGGGCCGCCGAGCCGGAGGAGATCGGGAGGTTGGCCGTCTTCCTGGCCAGCGACGACGCGGACTACGTCACCGGGTCGACCTACTTCATGGACGGCGGGCTGATGCAGAACCAGGGCCAGGGCGCCTGAGTCGCGTCTCGGCCGGGGTACCTGAGCCGTGCCCCGGCCGTGTGCCTTGGCCAGGGACGCCTCAGCTGCGTCTGGGGAGGTTCCTGGGCCGGTGCCGGTGGGTGCTCCCCGTCGTACGCCGACGGGGAGCACCCGGTCGGCTCAGGAGCAGGCCGAACCGTTCAGGGTGAAGGCGGTCGGCGTGGGGACCGTAGACCCGGAGTGGGTGCCCTGGAAACCGACCGAGGTGCTGGCCCCGGTGCCCAGGTTGCCGTTCCAGGCGATGTTGCGGACCGTGATCCGGTTGCCGGACTGGCTCCACTCACCGTTCCAGCCGGTGCTGAGTTGGACCCCGGAGGCGACGTCGAAGGTGAGCGTCCACCCGTTGACGGCAGGGCCCCTGTTGGTGATGCGCAGTTCGGCGGTGAACCCCCCGGTCCAGCTGTTCGGGGTCCACGTCACCCCACACCCACCGGCCGGTGGGGTGGTGACCGGCGGGGTGGTCGGAGGCGCGGTGGTCACCGGCGGGGTGGTCGGTGGGGTGGTGACCGGACCGGCGGCGATCGCCAGGTCGTACGCCCGCTGGGGTACGAACTGGCCGGCCCCGGCGATGCAGCCGTCCGCCTCGCCGGGCAGCTTCACCCAGATCAGCGCGTCGATGGCCGAGTCGCCGGTGTTCGTGGTGCTCGGGGTGCCGATCGCCCGGCCGGGCGGGTCGCACCACTCGGAACCTGCCGGTCCGTTGCCGTTACGGCTGGTGTCGATCACCGCCTTCAACCGGGACACCCCGGTCGCCTGGATCACCTGCCTGGCCCAGTTGGCCGCCTCGGAGGTGGTCCGGTAGTTCGACACGTTCACCGAGATGCCGTCGCCGCTGTTGGCGATGTCGGCGCCGTTGAGCCGGGAGGCGGCCTCGGTGGGGGAGAGCCAGGCCGAGTGGCCCGCGTCGAAGTAGACCTTCGCCTGGGAGGATCCGGCCTTGAGCGCCTTTCCGGCGTACGCCATCGAGGCCCGGGTCTCGGCCTGCTGCGTGGCGTTCTGGCAGCTGGTCATCAGGGGCAGGACGTCGGGCTCCAGGACGATGGTGGCCGGGCGACCGCCGAGGCCGGCGGCGACCTGATCGACCCACGATCGGTAGGCGGTGTGGCTGGGGGCGCCCCCGCCGCTCGGCCCGCTGCAGTCGCGGTTCGGGATGTTGTAGACGACGAGGATCGGCCGCTTCCCGGCGGCGGCGGCCGCGCCGACGAAGGCGGAGACCTCCGACCTGACTGTGGCGGTGTTGGTGGTGGTGTACCACCGGGCCTGGGGCACGTTCGCGATCCGGTCCCGGATCACCGCCGCCCGGGGGTCGTTGGGGTTCTGCGCGACCCAGGTCGCCGCGCTGGCGTTCGGGTCGACGTAGAAGACGGAGTCGGCGGCGGCCGACGCGGGCTGGGTCAGTACGCCCGCCCCGATGGTCGCGGCCACCGCGACGGCACCGGCCACGGCGACCGCCGTGGCCAGACCTGAAGTTCTCCTCATCACTGCTCCTCGATCACAGGTATCGACGTTTGCCCCTGGAAGCGCTCCCACGCGATTCTGTCAAAACTACGGGCAGGTTGCCGTCGTGTGAAGACCTCGGACGGTTCCGAGAGAACCGGATCCGACACCAACACCGACGCGATCCGGCTCCGCGATCACCGTCGGTCGTCCGCCCCGTCACCTCCTGCGCTTGACGGGCGAGGGCCGCCACCTGCGGCCTACGATGATCAGGTGACTGCGGACGTACTGGTGGTCGGCGCCGGGATCGCCGGGGTGGCCTGCGCCCGGGAACTGGTCCGGGCCGGGATCGGGGTGCGGGTCCGCGACCGGGCCCGGGTCCCCGGCGGCCGGATGGCCAGCCGCCGGTTCGACGGCCGACCAGTGGACCTCGGGGCCGCGTACTTCACCGTCGACGACCCCGACTTCGCCGACGTGGTCGACAGGTGGCAGGCCGCCGGACTCGTCCGGAGATGGACCGACACCTTCCTCGCGTACGGCCCGGACGGCCGCCGGGCCGTGCCCGGTCCCCTCCGGTGGGCCGCTCCCGCCGGGCTGCGTTCCCTCGTCGCCCACCTGGCCCGGGACCTCCCGGTGACCCTGGAGGAGCCGGTCACCTCGGTCGGACCGGGCCCCACCGCCGACGGGCAACCGTACGCCGCGGTGGTGGCGGTGATGGCGGCCTGCACGGAGGCGGCGACGGCGCGC